>CAMDCJ010000115.1 GCA_945890035.1 Rickettsia typhi | reverse complement strand
TTAAAAATATAAATTCTGAAAAGTTTTTAGATTTTTTGTAACTATGAAAAAAAATAGCTAATGGTAAGTTTAAAGATGAAATTATCTTTGTAAAAATTCCAACAATCGATAATAAATAAAATTTAAAATTATATTTATTATCCGCAATGTTGAAATATAATATGTTTAATACAAAAATAAAAATAACAATATATTCTAAATATTGATTAATAAAAAATGATAGGGGCAAAGTGATGATGGTCCATATCAAATAAAATTTTTTTTGTTTATTGGGTTCAAGTTTATTATTGTTAAGTTTTGCAAAAATTTTAAAAGAAATTTGCATTGCCATTAAATCGAAAATTAATATAAAAATTTGAAAATATATTTGATATTCAGCAATATTTTTAAATTTTATTAAGTTGAAGGGAAGGGCTATAATTAAAGAAAAAAGCGGAGGGTATTCAAAATAAAAATCTTTATATGGTACCAAGGATTGCTCAGCTATTTTGATATAAGTTTCATATATGTAATGATTATGATTAATTGATGGATATGCGATTAATATTATTATAATTTTTATAATAAAAATTGTGACAAGCCAAGTTATTAAATTACAATCTTTGTTATTATAATTTTTTTGATCTAGCGATTCCATTTTTGGTGGCCTTAAGAATTGATTTATGAAGCTTATTATCCTTTAAAAGGCTTTCTAAAGATGCCTCGGTTACGCCTTTTTTGCTTGCGACATTTTCAATCATTTTAGAAAAATCAAGAGTGCTCTCGAAGCTTAATAAGCTTGATCCTAGAAATAATTTTTTAGTTAAATCGTAAGCAGTTTTTTTTGAAATTTTATAAGAAATTGCAATATCGTAAAAAATCTTTTGCATTAAAAAAATATAGGCTGGACCGCAACCGTAAAGCGCCGTTAAAACATGAAATAATTTCTCTTCAACTTCAAAAGCAGTGCCAAAATTTACAAAAATATTTAGAATAATTTTTTTATTTTCGGCGGTAAGATTTTTATGAATATAGGGGATTATGCCTTGATTTACTTCAATTCCAAGATTTGGCATTGAGCGCACAATTTGTTTTTTTGAACCAAAAATTTTACTAAAAAAATTTAAATTTTTGCCAGCTAAAATTGAAATAAAAATAGTGTCTTTGTGAAAAATTTTTGCTTGAGCGAATTCTTCGAGAATTTCTTTGGCTTCTTGCGGTTTGATGCAAATAAAAACTATATCGGCAACATAATTTTGAGGAATTTTTTCTAAACTATTAATATAGTTTAGGTTGTTTATTCTATTGGATTCAGATGGCTTTAAAACTAAAAAATTACACGAAGAAAAATCTTGGTTTTCAATAAGATTTTTGGCGATAATACCACCCATTTTACCACATCCAAGAAAAAAAATATTTTTTTTCATATAATATATTTAATTAAGCTTTGCGATCAGCAATGGCTTGCTTAATTTGACCAATTGCCTTGGCAGGATTTAAGCCTTTAGGACAAGTTTGTACGCAATTCATAATTGTGTGGCAACGATAAAGCTTGAATGGATCTTCAAGTGCATCAAGCCTTTCTGCTGTTGCTTCATCGCGTGAATCACTAATCCATCTTTGAGCTTGCAATAAAATCGCAGGGCCAAGATATTTTTCACTATTCCACCAATAACTTGGACAAGAACTTGAGCAACACGCGCATAAAATACACTCATAAAGACCATCAAGTTTTTCTCGTTCTTGAGGTGATTGTTCGCGTTCTTTTTGCGGATTGTTTGGTTCCGAAGCTTGAAGCCAAGGTTTTATAGATTTATATTGAGCATAAAAATGAGTTAAATCTGGCACCAAATCTTTGATTACAGGCATGTGGGGCAAAGGATAAATTTTGGTAACCTTTGATTTGCAGTCAGAAATTGGTTTAGTGCAGGCGAGGGTATTGCTTCCATCGATGTTCATGGCGCAAGAACCGCAAATTCCTTCGCGACAAGAGCGACGAAAAGCCAAGGATGAATCTTGTTCAGACTTCATTTTTATTAAAGCGTCTAAAATCATAGGACCGCATTTGTCGGTATCAATTTCAAAACGATCGACATGCGGATTTTTCTTTTCAGCATCTTCGGGGTCATAACGATAGACCTCGAAAACTTTGATGTTTTTAGCGCCTTCTTCAGCTTTAAAAGTTTTGCTGTTTTTGGTATCGATTTTTGAATTTTGTGGGAGCGTAAATTCTGCCATATTTTTTAAAAATTTTTTTTAAATTAATAAACTCTTTTTTTAGGAGGAAAGGCTTGAACCTCATTGCTTAGAGGCTTTAAAACCACTTCGCGATAATCAATTTTAGTTTGAGCTTTATCATCACACCAAATTATGGTATGCTTGAGCCAATTTTCATCATCACGATCTTTGAAATCATCGCGAGCATGAGCTCCACGACTTTCTTTGCGATTTAAAGCGCTGTTAATCGTAACTAGAGCTTGTGAACGCAAATTGTCTAATTCAAGCGCTTCAATTAAATCGCTATTCCAAATTAAACCGCGATCAGAAATTGTTAAATCTTCAAAATTTTTAAAGATTTCTTGCATTTCATTAGATCCATCTTGAAGAATTTCTTCAGTTCTAAAAACGGCGGCATGTTTTTGCATGCAATTTTGCATTTCTTGACGAATTTTAGCGGTTGAAAATGAGCCTTTGGCATTACGAATTTTTTCAAGACGATTTAATGATTCTTCTCCAGCATTTTCTTTTAATGCAGTATGTTTGCTATTTGGTTTTACGATTTCAGAAGCTCTAATCGCGGCGGCACGACCAAACACCACTAAGTCAAGAAGTGAATTTGAACCTAAGCGATTAGCGCCGTGAACTGAAACGCAACCTGCTTCGCCAATTGCCATCAATCCTTGGACCACTTCAGTTTTGCCGTTTTTAATATTCAAAACTTCGGCTTTATAATTAGTTGGAATTCCGCCCATATTATAGTGAACTGTTGGCAAAACTGGAATTGGTTGCTTTGTAACATCAACTCCCGCAAAGACTTTGGCGGTTTC
>CAMDCJ010000114.1 GCA_945890035.1 Rickettsia typhi | reverse complement strand
TAATGTAATTATCAATTGCCTCTTCGAATTCAGGCATTTGCTCTTTGAAAAAATGATCAGCATTTGGAATCATTTGATAAGCAATTTCAGCGCCATCGCGCGCCGAAAGTTTTTCAGCCAACCTTGCGGAATCTTGCTCTTTAGTTACTTCGTCTTTTTCACCCTGAATTACTAGGCCTGAAGCCGAACAAGGCACTATAAAATTGAAATCATATTTTGATGCCGGCGGCGCAACTAAAATGTAGTTTTCAATTTCGGGTCTGCGCATAACGGTTTGAAGAGCAATCCATGCGCCAAAAGAAAAGCCGGCAATCCAAAAATCAGTGGCTTCCATATTTTGATCATGAAGCCAATTGATAACAGCGGTAATATCCATCAATTCACCAACGCCATTGTCAAATTTACCTTGCGATTTACCAACTCCACGAAAATTAACACGCAGAACAGAAAAACCATTATTGGCAAAAGCTTTATAAAGACCGTAGGTAATTTTGTTATTCATAGTTCCACCGTAAAGTGGATGCGGATGCAATACTAAAGCAACGGGAGATTTTGGGTTTGGATTTTGATGGTATCGACCTTCAATTCTTCCAACATTTCCACTAATTATAACCTCAGGCATTTTGCGAGATATTTTTGATGTTGATGAAAACTTAAATTACTTGAATGAAATTAAGCGTTTTCATCAAGTTGACTCCACTGAAGTGGAACATTGTCTGCACCAAGAACTAGTTGAGTTGTGCTGATGTATTTTGCGGCCATATATTTGCCATGTCCAGCGCCAACACCATAATAATAAATTGGCTCAACGTCTTTGCCTTTGAACTTTTTCTTTTCAATATTTTTGGCGCGGTTTTTAGGGTTATTCTTAGTGCCCATAGTTTGATTAAAATAATGTTAAAATGAGATAAAAAAATCTTTTCTAAAAAAAATATTATTTTGCAAACGCAACTAAATCAAGTAAAAATTTCAAAAATTATAAAAAAACTATTTTAATTAAGGAAAAAATTTTTAAATTTAGTAAAAATAATTCAAATAAAATTAATTTATGCCAAAATTTACTCGCTTAAAAGATTGCGTCGTCACTAATAAAAATGTGCTTGTACGCTGTGATATCAATGTTCCAATCGTTAATGGAATAATCGAAGATGACACGCGCATCAAAGCAATTATTCCAACTTTAAAATATCTTGCGCAAAATCAAGCCAAAGTTATTTTGCTCGCTCATTTCGGTCGTCCCGAAGGAAAATTTGAAGAATCGATGTCACTAAAACATGTTTTAAAGCGTCTTCAAGAACTTTTAACGCCGATTAAAATTTCTTTTGTCGATGATTGCATCGGCGACAAAGTTAATCAAGTCGTTATAAAAACTAATTATGGCGAAATTATTATGCTTGAAAATTTACGCTTTTACAAACAAGAAACCAAGAATGATCCAGATTTTTCTAGGTCCCTCGCCTCTCTCGGCAATCTTTATGTCAATGATGCTTTCTCATGTTCGCATCGCGCCCACGCTTCAATCACTGGCATTCCCGAATTTTTAAAATCTTGCGCTGGATTTCAAATGGAAGTTGAACTTGATAATCTAACCAATCTTTTAGAAAATGCCAAGAAGCCAATGATGGCGGTTGTCGGTGGCGCTAAAGTTTCGACAAAAATTGATTTATTAAATTCACTTGCCACTAAATCTCAAGCGATTTTAGTCGGTGGCGGAATGGCTAATAGTTTTTTATATGCGCTCGGCAAAAATATCGGAAAATCCTTGTGCGAGAAGGATTTAAAAGACACCGCATTGAAAATTATTGAAACCGCCAAACAAAATAATTGCGAAATTATTTTGCCAGATGATGTAATCGTAGTAAAAGAATTTAAAGCCAACGCCCCTCACCGCGTAGCTTCAATCGATGATGTGCAAGATGATGAAATTATCGTTGATATCGGCACAAAAACCATCAAAAATTTAAATGAAAAATTAAATAATTTTAAAACTTTAGTGTGGAACGGACCGCTCGGCGCCTTTGAAATGAAGCCTTTTAATCGTGGCACGGAAGATTTCGCCAACATTATTGCCAAACTTACTAAATCCCAAAAATTAATTTCAATCGCTGGCGGAGGCGATGTTGTTTCGGCAATTAATGGTTGCAATTTAGCATCAGATTTCACTTATATTTCTACAGCCGGTGGAGCTTTCCTAGAGTGGCTCGAAGGCAAAAATTTACCGGGAGTTTTAGCACTGCAAAATCATAAAAATTAAAAATTATTTTAATATTTAAGCTTGCAAAAATTTGTGAAGTAATTTTTAATAATTTTTGAATTTTTACAAAATTTAAAAAACATTTTCGTAAAAATTTTTTCTAAAAACTATATGGGGATATAGCGCAGTTGGTAGCGCGTTTGCATGGCATGCAAAAGGTCACGAGTTCGAATCTCGTTATCTCCACCAGCCTTCGCTCTTACGAGCTTCGGCTGGCAAGGCCCAGCCCACCAGGCAGGACTGACCAGACGGAGACCGTTAGAGCGAAGGCTGTCCGCCGAATCTTTAGCGAAGGCGGAAAAAGAACAAAAAATAAAATAAACTTTGAAAAATATCTCAAATCTGGATCTGGTAGAGCATTCACCAAAAAACATTTTTAATAAATTTAGTAAGAAGATATTTGTGCATTAAATTAATTTTACAACTTATTGAAATGCCTCTTGCGATATTAAAAAAACACAATTATCATCAGATTAACAAAATAACTTGAGTGAAAATCTCGGTTCCATTTTATATCGCGGGGTAGAGCAGCCCGGTAGCTTGTTAGGCTCATAACCTAAAGGTCGTTGGTTCAAATCCAGCCCCCGCAACCAAAATCAAAAACCCATAACCAATTTTAACTAAAAAAACAAAAAAGCTTATCGCGGATATCGCGATTCATTCGCGATGAAGCGATTCAACTGAAAGCTAAATTTGCGTTAGCAAATTTAATTTAATCAAGAAGTTCATAACACATTCGAGCAAAAAATAAAACATCCATAACTTTCACTTCAACTCAAAGAATTAATTTAAAACAAATCCTAGTTTATTTTAAATTCTAGTTATTTTTTAACATAAATTAAAATTAGCTTGAT
>CAMDCJ010000113.1 GCA_945890035.1 Rickettsia typhi | reverse complement strand
AAATGCATCGTGGATTAGACCAAAATCGGAAGAAAAAAGCAGTCAAATTTTTACTAAAAAATTTGGGAAAAAAATAGGTTTCCATCATCCCATTTTTTTAATTATGCCTAGCTTCAAAAAAAATTATTTAATTGACTTATTGTAACTCCTTAAAGCTCTTATTTATCTTACTTATAGCCTCAATCACATGTTTTTTGGTGATTATGAGAGGCGGTAAAATTCTTATTACATTTTCACCAGCTGGAATCGTCAAAAGATAATTATCAATGAATTTTTTAACCACAATTCCATTGTCAATTTTTGCGTTAATTTTTATTCCAAGCATTAAACCTTCACCCCTTACTTCATCAATTACATCTGGAAATTTTTGCTGAATTTTGATTAATTCACTTTTTAAAAAATTGCCGACTTCTCGAGCATTTTTTAAGAAATTTTCTTTGAGCATTTCCTCTAAAACTGCATTGGCTACCGCCATAGCTAAAGGATTGCCTCCGTAAGTTGTGCCATGAACCCCAAGAGTCATGCCCGATGCTGAATTTTTGGTTGCTAAACACGCTCCAAGCGGGAATCCGCCGGCAATTGCTTTAGCGGTCGAAACTATGTCGGGCTTGGTTTCATAAAATTGATGAGCAAAAAGTTTTCCGGTGCGACCCATCCCGCATTGTACTTCATCGAAAGCAAGTAATAAGTCATGTTCGTCACATAATTTTCTTAAATCTTTTATAAAATTTTTATCGGAAACTCTAATTCCTTCTTCGCCCTGAATTGGCTCTATTAATATGCCCGCAGTGTTTTGATTTATGGCATTCTTAACCGCTTCTATATTGCCAAATTCAACATTATCAAAACCTTCCAATTTCGGCCCAAAACCTTCAAGATATTTTGGCTTTGAAGCGGCTGAAATTGTCGCGATGGTTCTACCATGGAATGCTCCAGTAAAAGTAATAATACGATTTTTTTGACTTTGATTTTTTACATAAAAATGTCGGCGAATCATTTTAATCGCGCATTCAATGCTTTCTGCTCCGGAATTACAGAAAAAAGCGTAATCGGCAAAATCGCTAGCTTTAACAAGCTTTTCTGCATAATTATTAAGCTCTAATGTGTTATAAATATTCGAGACATGCCACATTTTTTTTGCCTGCTTGGTGATGGCCTTGACCATTTTTTTATGACAATGTCCAAGTGCATTTACGGCTATTCCAGCACCAAAATCCAGATATTTAGATTTTTCTGTATAAAGATAGACGCCTTTACCCTTGTGAAAAACCAAATCAAATCTCTTATGAACTGGAAGTAATTTTTCAGATGTAAAAATATTGGTCATGTATATTATTTTTATTGTTTTTTGAAAAATTTAACAAATAATTGTTACTCAATATATAGTTGTATTTTTAATATTTAATATTTTTTTTGTGATCATTGATTCATTTGAAAATAAACAAAAAATTCTCGACAATTTTTTAAAAATAGTTGCCTTCGAAGATTGGTCAAAAGAAACATTAATTTTGGCAACCAAAAATTCTGGCATCGATGAAAAATTATTGCCAATAATTTTTGAAAATGATATTTTAAGTCTTGTTGAATTCCTTACGCAGACTAGATGTCAACAACTTAAAGAAATTGTTGAAACTAACCAAGGTTTTAAATTAAAAAAAACTCACGAAAAAATTTCTTATTTAGTTTTTAATTTATTAAATTTAGATAAAGACAACAAGATTGCCCTAAAAAGATTGATAAATTTTTATGGCGACCCACAGCATGTCATTCCTTTAAAAAACTGCAATAAAAATTTAGGTTTAAAGCCTTTATACCAAAGCTTTAAAGAGGTTTACTACGTTGCAGATTTTTTATGGAATTTATGTCTAGATAAATCAACAGATTTTAATTTTTATAGCAAAAGATTAACTCTTTCAAAAGTTTTAATTCGTTCTTTTTTATTTTATGTTGATGACGAATCTAAGAATTCAGAAAAAACTCAAAATATCATCGATTTGCAAATGAAAAAAATAATTAATTTTGCAAAAGCAAAAAACGCTGGAAAAGAAAAAATTAATAACTTAAAAAATTATATTGGAGAAAATTTTATAAATCAAAATACTGATTTAAAAAATCCAATTGACTTATTAAAAAACTTACCGTTTTTTAGATTAATAAAAAAAAATATTTTTAAATAACCATGAACTCTTTCAACAATTTAGATGCTATATTTTTTCTAACAACTTTAGCAATAGTTTTTGTAGCGTGTTACCGTGGCGCGGTCAAGGAAGTTTTTTCATTACTAAATTGGATAATAGGCTTTGCTTTATCCTACTTAATTTCGCCATTTTTATCCCAACAACTTAGTCCTTTTTTTGATAGCAAATTAATTCTCGATGTCTCGACTCGAATTGTTATATTCATGATTTCCTTTATAACCTTTTTATTACTCACGAGCAGATTTACTAGCGACTTAACGGAATCGATAAACACTTATTTAAACAGATTTTTAGGCTTATGTTTTGGTTTATTAAAATCCTTATTAATTTTTGGATTGTTTTTTTCACTTTATAATTGTTTTTTCGACTACGCTTTGGGAAGAAGACTTGTAAAAAGTGAATCTTCTAGAATGCCAAAATGGTTTACAGAATCTTATTCTGCACCGATTATTTCATTTTCTGGGGATCTTATTGACCCAGTAGTTAGAGGCTTTATTGGAATTTTAAAAATTAATTTTTCTGATGTATTAAAAATTCAAGATACGGTAAAATATAAAGAAGAAGATCTTGAAAAAATCAAATTACTAGATGATGAACAACAAAATTTTAGAAATTATCAAAATGAAAATCCTACTCCCAAAAAAAGTGAGACTAAAAAAAATAGTTTTACTCAACAAAAAAATGATTTAGGGTATGATAAGAAAGATATTGAAAAAATGCAAAAACTTATAGAAATTATCAATCAATAAAACTATTAAATATTATGTTTAAGCTTAATGGAAAAAATGTTTTAATTACTGGCGCAACTGGCGGGATTGGCTCGGCTATTGCAAAAACTTTACATTCTCAAGGTGCCAAATTAGTACTCTCTGGAACTAAAGAAGAAAAACTTCAGCAACTCGCATCAGAAATTTC
>CAMDCJ010000112.1 GCA_945890035.1 Rickettsia typhi | reverse complement strand
TTTTCATTTCAACTTTTTACACAATCTTAAAACCCATTGATACTCTAGTTTTCTGACCCCCCACGATTCTAGAAACTTAACTACCGTTAAGTTTTCTAGAATCTGCTCCCCCTCAAGGGGGGAGCTAAGACCGAAAGCTTTACGAGCACACAAAAAGACAAAGCTTTAATCCCAAAAAAACCCAAAAAAATCATCGCGGATGTCGCGATTCATTCGAAAGCTAAATTTGCATAAGCAAATTTAATTTAACTCATTAGTCTCTCGAAATAACGTTTTCAATCTTAAATCCAGGTTATTTGCGCCCAAAAAAAATAGCCTAAACTCAACTTAAAAACATAGTTAATTAGTCTCTCGAAATAACGTTTTCAATCTTAAATCAGGCGATTGAATTTGAAGGCGAGTCTGCGTAAGCCTACCACTATGTAGGCGCGCAAAGACGAGACCTGATAAATTTGATCGCATCATTTAAGAGTGGAAGCGTTATTATAGACTCCGTACATTTCCATAATCTACATCGCGATGATATTTGCGCTTTGTAAATGCCAAAATTAAACCAAAGCAAATTGCCGTTGCCATCAATGACGATCCACCATAACTAATAAATGGCAAAGTCATGCCTTTGGTTGGAAAAATACTCAAACTCACCCCCGTATTGACGATAACTTGCATGGTAAATTGCATCATCAAACCGCACAATGAAAGATAGACGAACAAATCCTCTTCTTCCATGGCCCGCTTGACAATTCTAACAATTAAATAAAGAAAAAGTAGCAACACAATTGAACAAGAAATTATGCCAAATTCTTCGGCAATCGCCGAAAAAATAAAATCAGTGTGAACATCGGGAATAAACTTTTTAACCACGCCATTACCCGGACCTTTACCTAAAAACGAACCATTTACAAAAGCGTCGATCGCTCTTTCGGCTTGATAATTTTTTTGCTCGGAATCTAAGAATCGGTTGATCCGATCTTCAACGTGAGGCAATCCTAAATATGCTCCGATTCCTCCTACAATAACAAAAATAACTAAGGTTGCGATCAATCCCCAAGGCAATCCGAACAAAAAAAGTTGCGTCATCCAAATCGCCGAATAAGAAATTGTCATGCCAAAATCCGGTTGCAAAAGAAGGAGCGTGAGCAACAATACCAAGGACAAAAAGGATATTCCATATTTAAATTGAAGTTTTGCAAAATAAAATTTTTGCAAACAATAAGCGTTAAAAACTATAAAAAATGTTTTGGCAAATTCCGAAGGCTGAACCGCCAAACCGCCAAACGAAATCCAACGAGTTGCCCCTTTGGTTTTTGATCCAAAAAACAACACTAAAACTAACAAGGCAAAGGAAATTACCATGCCAATAATTGCAAAAATTTTAATTCTATCTTTACTTAAAAAAGTAATCGAAACCAATAAAATAAAGCCTACGCAAGCAAAGATTAATTGCTTTTTTAAAAAGAAAAATTTTTCAACATCGATTCTTTTGGCGATAACGGGGCTCGAGGTCGCCGTCATAATTAATCCAAATATTAATAGCGCCAAAATTATTGAAAAATTTATTTTATCAATATCAATCCACCAACGCTTGAAGACATTAAGATTGCGACGATCAAAAACGCCATGAGAATTTATATTCCAGTTTTCCATAAAATAATTTTAAAAATAATAAACATTCTTTTGTAATATAGTTAATTTTAATTTGAAATTTTTTTATTTTTAATTATAAATTAAAACAAATTAAATTGTTTATAAAAATTTATGAAAAAATCATCTTCAAATCAAATGTGGGGAGGCAGATTTGCCGAAAAACCCGCCAGCTTAATGCAACAAATCAATCAATCGATTTCCTTCGATAAAAAACTTTATAAACAAGACATTGCTGGCTCGATTGTTCATGCCACAATGCTGGCAAAAGTTAAAATTATTTCTGCATCTGAAAAAAAAGAAATAATTGATGGCCTAAAACAAATTCAACATGAAATCGAAAGTGGTCAATTTAATTTTCAAATTGAACTTGAAGATATTCATTTAAATATCGAATCGCGCCTTAAAGACATTATTGGTGATGTGGCTGGGAAGCTTCATACCGCTCGCTCTAGAAATGATCAAGTCGCCGTTGATTTTCGTCTTTTTGTGCGCGAAAATATCGATGAAATTTTAGAATTAATTCATGATTTACAAAAAAATTTAGTAAGAAAATCCTCCGAAAATCTTGAAGTAATTATGCCCGGATTCACCCATCTTCAGGTCGCGCAACCCGTGCTTTTTTCGCATCATCTTTTGGCTTATTTTGAAATGTTTAAACGCGACGAATCAAGGCTCAAAGATTTGCGCAAAAGAATGAATGAATGTCCACTCGGAGCCTGCGCATTGGCGGGCACTTCTTACCCAATTGATCGTCATTTTGTCGCCTCAGAATTAGGCTTTGATCGCCCTACTTCCAATTCAATGGACAGCGTTTCGGATCGTGATTTCGTTTTAGAATTTTTATTTTGTTTAAATACGGTGGCGAGCCATTTATCAAGGCTTTCCGAAGAAATTATTATTTGGATGAGTCGCGGTTTTCAATTTATTTCACTCTCCGATCGCTTCACTTCAGGCAGTTCAATTATGCCTCAAAAGAAAAATCCTGACGGCGCCGAATTAATTCGTGGCAAAACCGGCAGAATTACCGGCGCTCTAATTAGTCTTCTAACCACCATGAAGGGCTTAACGCTTACTTACTCAAAGGATATGCAAGAAGATAAGGAGCCACTTTTTGACGCGCTCGAAAGTTCTAAACTAACTTTAAAAGTTATGTCGGGAATGATTTTCGATATGGCCATCAATCACGATAAAATGTTGGCAATGGCTTCAAGCGATTATTCTTGCGCCACCGATTTAGCCGATTGGCTTGTTAAAAATCTAAAAATTCCTTTCCGTCAAAGCCATCATATTACTGGCGCAATCGTTAAAATGGCCGAAGATCGCGGTTTGCAACTTCATGAATTAAAACTCGCCGATTTACAAAAAATTGAAAAGAAAATTACCAAAGATGTTTTTAATTTTCTTGATGCCAAAAGTTCGATTGAATCAAGAACAAGTTTCGGCGGAACCTCGCCAGTAATGGTTCAAAAACAACTTGATGAGGCTCATAAATATTTAAAAAATC
>CAMDCJ010000111.1 GCA_945890035.1 Rickettsia typhi | reverse complement strand
GCCATTGAGCTTGAAAAAATTGCTTTAAATGATGAATATTTTGTTTCGCGAAAACTTTTCCCAAATGTTGATTTTTATTCGGGAATTATTTACAAAGCTTTAGGAATCCCAAGTAATTTATTCACGGTAATTTTTGCAATTGCGCGTTCGGCGGGCTGGATTTCGCAATGGAAAGAAATGATTGAAGATCCGGCATTTAAAATCGGCAGACCTCGTCAATTATATACTGGAAGCGCTAAGCGTGAATTTATTTCAATTGAAAAAAGATAAAATTATTCCATAAGTAAAACTTATTAAAAAACTATTTTTAATAAATAAAAATTATCAAAAATGAAACCTTTACTCGAATTTGGCGTAAAATATTTTTCTAACAAAAATAGCAATAAAACCCTTCTGGCGAATAGTCCAGACGAAGATTTTATTCCCTACGTAATTCATTATGATAGAAAAACCATTTTAACAAAAAATGGCGAGTTAATGCAGATAATTAGAATTTCTGGATTTAGCAATACTTCAGTTTATGCCGAATTAGTTCCGCTTCGCGAAGCCGTGCGTGAATCGATTCGCGAGAATATTAAGCAAACCAACTTTGCTCTGTGGTTTAATACCATTAGGCGTAAAAAAAATATTTCACCCGAAGGCGAGTTTAATGATTATTTTTCAAGCAAAATAAATCAAACATGGGAAGAGATAAATAATTTACAAAATGATTATGTTAACGAACTTTACATCACCGTTATTATTGAGGGTTTTGACACTTCGATTTCTAATTTTAAATCTTTGGTTGGTTCATTTTCTAAAAGAAGCACTAGAAAAATACACGAAAATTTTCTTAAAAAATCTGCAGAATCTTTAACGAATGTAACTTCGGGAATTTTGGCATCGATATCTGATTATGGCGCAAAAATATTGGAAATAAAGGAGTGGGAAGGTGTTTTATATTCTGAACAAATGCGTTTTTTAGGAAAAATTTGTAATCTTCAAGAAAAACATTACCCGCTTTCGGCGCTCGATATTTCTACTGAATTATCGGCTAATAAAATAGCTTTTGGAAATAATGAAGTTGAAGTTATTTGCGGAAGAGATAAGAGTTTTTCAGCAATTTTATCGCTTAAAGAATATTCAGAAATTTCCACTGAATTGCTCGATAAAGTTTTGCAAATGCCTTTTGAATTTGTGATTACCCAATCATTTGATTTTTCATATCGCGAATCAGAGTTAGAATTTGCAAAGCATCAAGATAAAATGTTGCGAATAAGTAATGACCAATTATTCCGTGACATTTCTGGGTTTACGAATTTTTTTGAAGCCGTCAATGGAACGGCGACCGACTATGGAAAGCTTCAAACCACTTTTATGATTGTATCTAAAACTCGTGAAGAGTTGGATAAAGATGTAAAATTAATTGCCGAACAATTTCAAGCGCTGGGCATGGTTATAATTCGCGAAGATTTCTTTATGGAAGATTGTTTTTGGTCGCAATTGCCTGCCAATTTTTGTTTCTTAAAGCGTCAAAAAATAATAAATTCATATAGAGTTGCTGGATTTGCTTCGCTTTATAGTTTTGCTTCGGGAGCAATTAGGGGAACATTTTGGGGCCCAGCGGTAACTACATTTAAAACTATAACTAACACACCATATTTTTTCCGTTTTCACGATGGTGATCAGGGGCATAGCATGTTTTTTGGTAAAAAATCAAGTGGCAAAACTGTTCTTCTTAACTTTATTTTAGCGCAAGCGCGTAGATTCAAAAATAAAATTTATTATTTTGATTTTGACAATAAAGCTAAAAATTTTATAAACATGTTGGGTGGTTTTTATTATGATTTATCATATTCTGATCCAGAAGAAAAAAATTGCTTAAAAATCAACCTACTCGCTCTCAATACCAATCCAAATTTCCGTAAATTTTTAAACGAATTTTTTTACTCGCTTATATATCGATTTAAATCAGAAATTCCCGATGCCGAAATTCAAAATATTTCAAAAATTGTTGATACAATTTTAACAAATAAATGCGATAAACTCGCCGAAGCAATAAAATTATTTGACAATGATGAAACCAAAAAAATTTACGAAACTTTAAAATTTTGGCTAGATAGTGAATTGGTGAAAATTTTTGATTATGATAAGGAGATTAATTGGTCAGATCGCATCATGGGTTTTGATTTAAGCGAATATGGGGACAAGGATTTTATATTAGTTCCGATTTTATATTATCTGCTTTATAAGATTGAAAATATGATGGATGGGGAATCGCCATCAATCATTGTTTTCAAAGATGCCGACAAGTTATTGAGCAATGAAATATTTACCGATAAAATAGTCCATTTACTCGACAGATTAAGGCAAAAAAACTGCGTAGCAATTTTTTGTTTTGATTCAGAAAGTTGCGGAGAGGAGAATAAAAATTTACTTACACTTATTTCTCAAAAAGTTTCTTCGAAATTTATTTTATCAGATTTTAATGTTAGCGATGATATAAAAAAAACTTTAAAATTAAAAGATGAAGAATTGCGTTTAATTAATTATTTTAAAAACGAAGATAGAAAATTTTTATTAAAATTTGGCGATGATTCATTGGTTGCAAATTTTGATTTATCAAATTATAAACCGCTTTTAAGACTACTCTCGTCATCATTTGAAGATATTGCAATTATGGAAGAAATATTTAATCATTCCAAAGAAAGTGGCAAGATTATTGATAATGAAATTGCCATAAAACAATTTTATGAAGTGATTGATGCGCTAGAGCAAGAGATGATCGCGCAAACTAAAGAAGAAGAGAGGCAAAAAAGTCTAGCAAAAATGAAAAAGGCGCGCGGTATTAATTAAATTTGTTAGCGCAAAGCCCTTCTTAACTTTGGCCCCGCTTTTCGGAAGTGCACCCCTACAAATTCTTACAAACTCGAAAAAACTTCAGGCTGTAGCTCCCCCCTTGAGGGGGAGCGGGCTCCGAGAATTTAACGGTAGTTAAATTCTTGGGGACGTGGGGGGTCATAAAACTAGAGCATCAAAGGGCTTGAGATTATTATAAAAATTAAAAACAAAAAAAATTCAAAGATGGCAATTTCTTGATTTAAAATTTAATCCACAAATTTATAAATTTTTTTAAACAAAAATCAGTGATTTTTTAGGTTATTTTTTTATCTTTAGATAGTTTTTTTAAGAAAAATTGAGTTATTTTTTAGTTTAAAAGCAAAATCAAGAAATCGTCTTTTTTGAAAAAATATTTTTTGGAATTTCTCTCTCTGGGTTGAAGCCGTTTATTATCTAAGCTTTTTTGACCCCCCAC
>CAMDCJ010000110.1 GCA_945890035.1 Rickettsia typhi | reverse complement strand
TGCAACGTCAAAACCTTTGATGTTGTAGATTTTTCGACCCCCCACGGCTAAATGTTTTAACTACCGTTAAAACATTTTAGCCTGCTCCCCCTCAAGGGGGGAGCTAGAGCCTGAATACTTTCCGAGTTTTTGTTGAAATGTAGAGATGCGAGTCATATTCGCGAATCTTTTTTGAAAAAAAAGATGAAGCGTTTATTAACATTAAACTAAATTTTCTTTAGCAAATTTATTGTTTTGCAAAAAGTTGAGATATATCTTTGAACGCCTTAAACTCTAGCGCGTTGCCACTTGGATCGCAAAAAAACATAGTTGCTTGTTCGCCAGCTTGTCCTTTGAAACGAATATAAGGTTCGATCACAAATTTAATAGAATTTTTCTTAAGTTTTTTGGAAAATTCATGCCAGATTTCCCACTCCAAAACCACTCCAAAATGTGGAACTGGAACTCCATGACCGTCAACTTGATTAACTATTTTTTGAGATTTTTCTTGATTTAAATGCGTAACAAATTGATGTCCAAAAAAATTCCAATCAATCCAATGTTCGCAAGAACGCCCTTCTTCCATTCCAAGTAATTCACCATAAAATTTACGAGTTGCAGAAAGATCATTAACTGGCATCGCTAAATGAAATGGCTGAATTTTACTGTGCATAATTTACTTTAATTCCCCATTTTTTACCAAGATATTTTTCAATTTCTTTGCGATCTTCATTGTTGAGAGAGCGGTTGAAAATAATCATTTCACCGAGCAATCCTTCAAAAAATGAAGATGGAGTTGCTGAATCACTAGTTTTTCTAGCACCTACATAAACTCGACCATGGCCGTCAGCGTATTGTTTAGAATTTTCAATTAAAGCGCTATTATATCCAACACCAACTTTAGTGGAAGTTTCGAGAAAACCATTCCTATAAATTTTTATATTTGATACATCGTTTTGAACCATTGGTGCTTGAGAGATAACCATTGAAGCAACAATTTTTTCGTTAGTAACTACATAATTAAGATCTGAAGTTGTAGCGTTAGTGCTTCCACAATCTCCCGAAGAAGAAGCTAATCCAAACCTACTCATAGAACCATCAAAACCATAGCCCACATCAAATTCTCTTCCGCACTCTACGGGTTGATAAAAAATTGTACGCTTGGCTGTTGCTGAAGTTGTTTTTGGCTCAAAAACAATAAAAACACTTCCAGATCGATAGCTCAAAACTGACTGCTCAAGATTTTCTGACATAAAATAATCATCAAGTCCATCGAATTTTAATGATGGCAAACCATACATTCCATTTGAAATAAGAGTTGGTTTTTTTTCCTCATCAATTTGAGTAAGATTTACTCGATCCGTATATCGCAATTCGGCACCGTTCCAACGACTAATTTTATCACCATCATCATTTTCGCTTTCAACAAATGCATCACTAGCAGTTACATCATACCATGTTACAATGTAGTTAATCCAAGGCATCGCAGAACTATTTGTGACATTTCTGGCGGTAGTAATTCTCATACTCGAAATAACCCTAGATCCTTGCAAAAGCCCTGCAATCATTATCATTACAATTACAATAACTACAGATATTTCTATCAAACTAAAGGCTCTATTTTTTCTGCACGACATTGATTTGTTATAATGGTTTATTAATTGTAAAAAATTTTAAATTTATACTCTTGTAAAACTTTTTATATTAGTTATATTTTGAGTCAAGTTTTTTTACACAAATTCTCATTACAAATCTTTAAATAAATTTTTTAAATCTTATGTCAAAAGTTATTGGAATAGACTTGGGCACAACTAACTCTTGTGTCGCAATCATGGAAGGCAAAACTACTATAAAAGTTATAGAAAATTCAGAGGGCGCAAGAACCACCCCATCAATAGTTGGATTTCTTTCAAATGGCGAAAAAGTTGTTGGCTCGCCAGCAAAAAGACAAGCTGTTACAAATCCTCAAAATACAATTTTTGGAATTAAGCGTTTAATCGGCAGAAGATATAATGATCCATTAACAGATAAAGATAAGGGCTTAGTTCCATACAAAATTACAGCCTCCGCCAATGGCGATGCTTGGGTTGAAGTTAAAAATGAAAAATATTCTCCAAGCCAAATTTCAGCCTACACTCTCATGAAAATGAAAGAAACGGCAGAAAGTTATTTAGGTGAAAAAGTTGATAAAGCCGTAATCACAGTTCCTGCATATTTCAATGACTCTCAAAGACAAGCAACCAAAGATGCCGGAAAAATTGCTGGCCTTGATGTTTTACGCATAATTAACGAACCAACCGCGGCAGCTTTAGCTTACGGCTTCGACAAGAAAAATGGTCAAACTATTGCAGTTTATGATTTAGGGGGCGGAACTTTTGATGTTTCGGTTCTTGAAATTGGCGATGGTGTTTTCGAAGTTAAATCAACAAATGGCGACACTTTTTTAGGTGGCGAAGATTTTGATATGAGAATTTTAAAATATCTAAGCGATGAATTTAAAAAAGATAATAGCGTCGATTTATCAAAAGATCCTTTGGCTTTACAAAGATTAAAAGAAGCTTCGGAAAAAGCTAAAATCGAACTTTCTTCTACATTAGAAACAGAAATTAATTTACCTTACATTACTGCCGATGCCTCTGGTCCAAAGCATCTTAATGTAAAATTAACTCGAGCTAAACTTGAGCAATTGGTCGATGATTTAATTGAACGCACAATCAAACCTTGTGAAAATGCCCTTCAAGATGCCGGATTAAAACCTTCCGATATTGACGAAGTTATTTTGGTTGGTGGTATGACCAGAATGCCAAAAGTAATCGAAACTGTAAAAAAACTTTTTGGCAAGGAGCCAAATCGTAGCGTTAATCCCGATGAAGTTGTGGCAATTGGAGCTGCGATTCAAGGCGCGGTATTGCAAGGCGATGTCAAGGATGTTATTCTTTTAGATGTAACTCCACTTTCTCTTGGAATCGAAACTGCGGGCGGTGTTTTCGCTAGATTAATCGACAGAAATACAACAATTCCAACTAATAAAAGTCAGGTATTTTCAACCGCAGCCGATAGCCAAACCGCGGTTACGATTAAAGTTTTCCAAGGCGAAAGAGATATTGCTTCTAGCAATAAATTACTCGGCGAATTTAATCTCGAGGGAATTGCTCCAGCACCTAGAGGAATGCCACAAATTGAGGTTTCTTTTGATATTGATGCCAATGGCGTTGTGAAAGTTTCAGCTAAAGATAAGGCGACAAACAAAGAACAACAAATTCGCATTCAATCTTCTGGTGGTTTATCAGAAGAAGAAATCAAAAAAATGATGCGCGATGCCGAAGATAACGCCTCTTCCGATAAAGTGCGCAAAGAATTAATTGAAGCAAAAAATC
>CAMDCJ010000109.1 GCA_945890035.1 Rickettsia typhi | reverse complement strand
AAAAATCTTCACAAAGCTATCAAAACCGCACAGGCTGAAGGCGATGAATCAAGTGCCGATATTTTTATCCAACGCGCTAAATCGCACGAAAAAACTATTTGGATGTTGGTTTCTAGTAATTAGAGAAAAAAGTAACCTGGTACCTTTTTGTTAGCAATAGTTTCAAATCTTTCGGTGCCATAGCTCCCCCGTTTTTCGGGCTTACGCCCCTAAATTTAATTAAAATACTCTTTAAGCTGACGGGTTCTAGCTCCCCCCTTGAGGGGGAGCAGGCTAAAATGTTTTAACGGTAGTTAAAACTTTTAGCCGTGGGGGGTCAGAAAAGCTACAACAACAATGAATTATCGATTATATCGAATTTTAAAATAAAAGAAATTCAAAAAAGACAATTTCTTGATTTACTTTAACTTAACCCCCTCCCAAAATTTTCTTGCAGAAAATTTTACCCTCCCGAAAAGCGGGAGGGTGATGAGCCCGTAAGTTTGACGAGTTTTTCTGCAAGTTTAGTTTTGTAAACCCTAACCCCTCTTCCGCTTTTAGAAAGTAACCTGGTACCTTTTCTCTATTTTTAAATTGGAGAAAATAAAAGTAACCTGGTACCTTTTCTCTATTAAGAAAACTTGGAATGCTTCATGCTCTAGCTCGGTCTAATCACCCTCCCCTTGCGGGAGGGTAAAATTTTCTGCAAGAAAATTTTGGGAGGGGGTTAAAATAAAATCAAGAAATTGTCTTTTTGTAATTTTTTTGTTTTAATTATTTTTATAATCCCAAGCCCGATGTCGCTCTAAGTTTCTGACCCCCCACGGCTAAAAGTTTTAACTACCGTTAAAACATTTTAGCCCGCTCCCCCTCAAGGGGGGAGCTACAGCCCAAAGCTTTTTCGAACTTGCGGGAGAGTTGATGACAGATTGTGTTTATGAATGTTTTTTATTAGTTCTCAAGCAGACAGACTGCAAAATACCCATCAACAAGGGAAGACATTGTTCTATCAAAATATGTCTCAAGTAATTTATTCTAATAAATCGCACCTTATCAATTTTTTTATTTAATGTATATAAATTCGACCAACTCCAAATAAACTTTTTACTCTCGGGCTTCATTGTCAGATTATGATGCTCATTATGCTCAAATACCAACCATAAAAAATGAATATAGTGATAAATAATAATCCAAAACAAAAAAAGGTCTATCATCTCAGGATCTATATGCTCAAATTCCAAACCTAAAAAAGAAGATTTACCGGTTAAAGTCGCCCCGCTTAATTTGTAAAACAGAGCTATTACTGAAAAAATTAATAAATTTCTTCTAACGCGAAGAGTGTTTTCGTTAAATTACTCAAATGTGGAATTTTTTTTAACTGTGGCTTCTTGCTTAATTATATCCGAATTTTTTTTCTCACTCATAAATGTCAAAAATCATATCTTATCATACGAAATTTTTTCGACTTTAGCACCGCCATGAGTGACCGCACCATAGCGCGCTGAGCCTACAGTTTGAGTGTATTTCCATAAAGCTCCCGAGGTATAATCATTGATTCGAGCTTGCCATAATTTGTGACGATTATTGATTTCTTCATCAGAAATTAAAACATCAATCGAGCCATTTTGGGCATCGATTTTAATTTTATCGCCATCTTTCAATAAGGCGATGACACCGCCCACTGAAGCTTCTGGACTAACATGTCCAACACAAAATCCTCGCGTTCCGCCCGAAAATCTACCATCAGTAATGAGTGCAACTTTGCTACCCATGCCCTGCCCGTAAATCGCCGCCGTGGTTGCCAACATTTCACGCATTCCCGGACCGCCTTTTGGACCTTCATAACGAATTACTAAAACATCACCTTCGTGATATTCCTTACGCTCAACTGCTTTAAAGCACTCTTCTTCCGAATCAAAACAACGCGCATTGCCGATAAAAACTAAATCATCATCTTGCATTCCCGCCACTTTGACAACAGCGCCATCGCTAGCTAAATTGCCTTTGAGCACTACAACTCCACCCGTCGGCGATAATGGCTTACTTGGCAAATAAACTACATCCTGCTTAGTATTAAATTTTATATCGCGTAAATTTTCCGCCATAGTTTTGCCAGTGACGGTCAAGCAATCGCCGTGAATAAAGCCGGCATCGAGTAAAATTTTTAAAATCATTTGCACTCCACCCGCTTCGTATAAATCTTTGGCGACATATTTGCCACCTGGTTTCATGTCGGCGATGTAAGGAGTTTTTTTGAAAATTTTAGAAATTTCAAAAATATCAAAATCAATTCCACATTCACTAGCAATTGCTGGCAAATGCAAGACGGCGTTGGTTGAGCCACCTGTCGCCGCCACAATTGTCGCGGCATTTTCTAAAGCTTTACGCGTAACAATATCGCGCGATTTAATGCCAAGTTCAATTAAATTCATCACCGCTCTTCCCGAGTGATAAGAATATTCGTCCCTTGATTCATAAGGCGCCGGAGCTCCTGATGATCCGGGCAATGCCAAACCGATTGCCTCGGAAACGCACGCCATAGTGTTGGCGGTAAACTGCCCGCCACAAGCTCCAGCTGTAGGACAAGCCACTTTGGTTAAATGCGCTAAATCTTCTTCCGACATTTTGCCAGCATCTCTCTGACCTACAGCCTCAAAGACATCAACGATTGTTACATCCTTGCCTTTAAATTTTCCAGGCAAGATCGAACCGCCATACATAAAGACCGAAGGGATATTGAGACGACACATCGCCATCATCATTCCCGGTAAAGATTTATCGCATCCAGCTAAGCCCACCAAGGCGTCGTAGCAATGTCCGCGCACCGTTAATTCGATTGAATCGGCGATAACTTCACGCGATACCAATGATGATTTCATGCCTTGATGTCCATTAGCAATACCGTCGGTAACTGTTATGGTTGTAAATTCGCGAGGGGTTCCACCAAAATCTTTAACACCTTTTTTAGCGGGTTGAGCCTGGCGCGAAAGCGCAATATTACAAGGCGCCGCCTCGTTCCACGCACTTACAACGCCAACGAAAGGCTTTTGAATATCTTCTTCGCTTAAGCCATCTGGATATAAATCAGTTTTAATATTATAAAGCATGGTTTTGCGCCCTTCACAGCCGTGAGAGCTTGTTACATAACGCGATGGCAAAGTTGATTTATCAAATTTTTTTGTCATATTTAATTAAAATTCTTTAGTTTTAAAATTAAAATGTTGTAAAAATCTTACATCATTTTCAAAAAACATTCTAAGGTCTGTGATGCCGTATTTAAGCATGGCGAGGCGCTCAATTCCAATGCCAAAAGCAAAGCCTTGAAACTCATCGGGATTGATTTGACAATTTTGCAAAACATTGCGATTAATCATCCCGCAACCCAAAATTTCCATAAATTTATCGCCCTTGCCAATTTTGATTTTGCCATTTTCAATTGAATAATTGATATCGACTTCCGCCGAAGGCTCTGTAAAAGGGAAGAAGCTTGGACGAAAACGCAATTCTAAATTTTTAACTTCAAAAAATTCTTCTAAAAAATTTTCTAGCGTGGCTTTCAAATGTCCCATATTTACTTTTTTATCAACGACGAAACCTTCAAATTGATGGAACATCG
>CAMDCJ010000108.1 GCA_945890035.1 Rickettsia typhi | reverse complement strand
TTCAGCCTTTTTACCATTGGCCTTAGAGCAATGTCCAATTTCTACTCTCAATCTATGGAGATACTCCTCAAACGAATATTTAGAATAAAAAAATTAAAAGTTACGAGTTAATAAAATTTGTAGGGGTGTAAGCCCTTGAGGGGGAGCGGATTACAGAAACTTAACGGTAGTTAAGTTTCTGTAATCGTGGGGGGTCAGAAAAGCGTTAATAATCAGCGATCTAAAACCAATATAAAAACTTCCAAAAAATAAATTTTATAAAAATGGCGATTTCTTGTTTTAATTTTTTGTGATAATCTTGAAGCCTTTGTTGCGGGTAGTTTTTTGACCCCTCACGTCTCCGAGGTTTTAACTACCGTTAAATCCTCGGAGCCCGCTCTCCCTCAAGGGGAGAGCTATGACACCGAAAGCGTTGAGGCTATTTACGAAAACTAAAAGTCTTTAAGTCACTAAAACGGGAGATCAAGAGCCCAAAAGCTTTACGAGTTTGTAAAATTTTTTACGAAAGAGCTTTTTGAATCACTATAGCTATCAAAATAAATTATTAAATAATTTGAAATTTCAATAATGGCTAATAATAATTCACTTATCTGTTTTTCATCAAGTTCAACATCTCCATTAAAACAAATTCTATTTGTAAAAATACCATTTTCGTAATTTACAATCGTAGAAGAAAAGTATTTAGAAGAAGTGTGGACGAATGAGCTACAATTTTTAAAAACCGATAGACACCACTCGGTGTTGTATTCTTTATCAAAGTCTTCGGCTAAATTACTGTATGAAATTCTAGGTTTATAATTTTCCAGCCGTCCATCTTTACCACGAAGGTGATTTGTTAAATTTGTTCCATGTTTATTGATAGCAAATATTGTTAATAAACTATCTAAATGAATTCTTATTAAAGCGCTCGCCATTAAATAATTCTTTTTTTCAATTAAATCTAAAAATCCCTGAATATTGGCAAGAGCTTTTTGAAAAATTCCAATATAAAAAATATTTTCAGGAAAAAGTTCGCCTGTATACATGGCTTTAAAAGATTCGATTAATTTTCTTTTAGTTAAGCTTAATTCAATATTTAGTTTATTGTTATCGATGTTGGTCATAAAATTATTTTTTCGATTAAAATTGTCTAGACCACAATCAAAACTCCATATTCAAACTGGCTTTGAAGGCGCGCACTGAGCCGAATTGCAAATTATTATTATTGTGTGCGGTGAGAAAATATTTTTTGTTAAAAATATTTTCGACATTGATTTGAGCCCGAGTTTTTTCATCAATTTTGTAAAATAAAGCGCCGTCAAAACGATTAAATCCCTTCAATTTTACTTTATTATCAACCGCCGAATATTGGCTTGATTGCTTGATAAATCCAAGTCCAAAACTTAATTCTTGAGAAAATTTATATTTATTCCATAAAGCAAATTTATTGCTTGGGGTCAAAGCTAATTTATTGCCTTTTTTAGCGTCAAGCGTGGCGCTAGAAATGCGAGCATCAAGATGAGAGTAAGACGCAATCACTTCAATATTTTTATTAATTTTGCCAGTCGAAGAAGTTTCAAATCCACGAATTTTTGAGCTTCCGGTTAAAACAAAATAGCCCGAACCGCTCGGGTCGTTGGCGCGAGTGTTGGTGCGATCTAATTGAAAAATTGCGGTATTAAAATTAAGTTTTTCGGTGATATCCCATTTGGTGCCGATTTCATAATTTTGTAATTTTTCTGGTTTTAAAAATTTTGATTTAGCATCGAGTGAAGAAAATTGGTCGCCAGCGCTTGGTAAATAACTGGTGCTGTAGCTCGAATAGATTGAAAGATTTTTTTTAGGTTTGAAAACCAAGCCGACTTTTGGCGAAATAAAATTATCGCGTCTTTTGAAATTTTGCCCGTTGTTTTTATTTTCAAGCTTGATATCAAAACTATCGAAGCGAAGCCCAGCCGTAAGCTCAAAATGCTCATTCAAAGTGATTTGATCTTGCAAATAAGCGCCCAAAACTGCAACGCTTGATTTATTGTTAATATCGCTCGACGCTCTTCGATAAGTTACGGAAGTTAAATTTATATCATCAAAAATTGAAATTGGCAATGAGGCATCTTTATTGTTGAAATAGCCACTTAAGCGACTCGTTGACGAATTCTGGTGAGTAATTTCGGTGCCAAATAGCGCTAAATGTTTGAGCGAAAAAGCCTCAAATTTTTTGGTAATATCGGTTTGGTTGGTAAAATTTTTGCGCTCTTGAGCGTTGTTGTAAGCCAACAGATTAAACTGATTATTGGCGCCAACTTCGCCACCGGCATAAGCATTTTTATAAAATTTTGAATATTGCGTAAAACGCGTGTAATTTTTTAATTGCAATTTATTTTGAAATTCGTGATTGACGGTGGCGAAGGCGGAATCTAATTTATTTTCAGAATCATTTTCATTTGGATTGCCAAAGAATTTTGAAGTGGAAGTTTTAAGCGGTTCGCCATTTTTTGAAGGAACTCCGCGATCATTAAAGCGATTATCGTAAAAATGTTCGTAGCCAAATTTAATGTCGGTATTTTTGCCAATAATTATTGTGCCCGTTGGGTTGAAGCCGAAGCGTTCTAAATTACCGTAATCGCGAAAAGTTTGCGATTTTTCATAAAAGCCATTGAAACGAAGTGACAATTTATCGTTAATTTTTTCGCTTAAATCGGTTTGCAAACGACGATTTTCAAAGGATCCGCCTGATAAAATAATTTGTCGTTTTTTCACGCCATCGGCAAATTTAGAAACTCGATTTATTAAACCGCCAGCGCCACCGCGACCAAATGCCAAAGCGTTAGGGCCGTTCAAAAACTCAACTTTTTCAATATTATAAAAATCACGAAAATATTGCATATCGTCGCGAGCGCCATCGATAAAAAAATCGGCGGTTGATGTGTTGCCACGAATTGAAATTTGATCGCGATTGCCTTCGCCTTGTTGAATGTTGACGCTTGGAATATAAAGCGTCGCTTGCTCCATATTTACAATATTTTGATCGCGAATTTGTTGTTGCGAAACTACATTAATTGTTTGCGGAATGTCGCGTAAAATTTTATTGGTACGAGTTGAGCTGGCTTGACTTTCAGCTTTATAACCATCTTGATTTTCAGTGGTGGCGGTGATGGTGATTTTGGGTAAAATATTTTTTTCAGAATTGTTTTTTAAAATTTCGGGTGAGGGCGATTTTTTTGCCAAAATTTCGGTGCAAAAAAAACTAAAAATAATTTGTAAAATCAAAAAATTTCTCGAAAAAAAATTTAAAAAAAACATAAAAATTAAAAAAAAAATTGAAATAAAAATTGCAAAATTTATCAATTTATATTTTTGATTTAAAAAATGCGAAACCTTTAAAATATTGGCTTCATGAGGCAAAAAAATAATTTAAAATTGGCAATAACGATTATCATTTTGCAATAATATTTTAAAAATGCAAATATTATTTTTTCGGAAGAATTTGATATTTTTTTAAAGTTTTTAAATCAATATAATCCAAAGTTTTTGAGTTGGTTGATTCTAATTTTATTTTTGGAGCGACGCCTGCTTCGTGAGCTTCGAGCCAGCGTAAAGCGCAAAGGCACCAAAAATCTCCCGCCTTTAAACCTTTGAAATTGTAGTGCGGAGCCGGAGTTATCAAATC
>CAMDCJ010000107.1 GCA_945890035.1 Rickettsia typhi | reverse complement strand
TAAAGTAATTTTCGTTCGAAGAATTTTTAATAAATTCGGCAACCCAGCTGTAAAATTCTTTATTTGAAAAATCATTTAAATGCAAATAAGAATTTGCTAAAAAAACATTTTTTAGCATTGATAACAAAGAATTCCTATTTGACCAAGTTTCGATGTGAGAATAGCTAAGTTGCCCGCCATTTGAATTTGAACAGCCCTCTGCGGTGGATTGAGATCTATCAATCACCGTTACTTCATGACCGGATTTGGCAAGAAAATAGGCGGTTGAAACACCAATTACGCCCGCACCTAAAACAATTACTTTCATTGCAAAAAAAAGTTTTTAAAATTGTTAAAAAAAATAAAAAATGACTAAAAATTTAAGCTCAAACAACATTAATGTTTTTAACATTCCATCAAATTATCACTTTATCGAAACCATCGCTAATTGGTTAAAAAATAATTATAACACCGATTTTTCAGATTTAAAGATTTTTTTACCAAATCAAAGATCTTCAAGAAAATTACGCAAAGAATTATCTAAATTAGACGGTTCTGAGGCTAAATCTTTCGCAAAAATTAAGTCTTTCGCGGATTTAAATATTGAAGATTTTTATGATTTTTTGCCAAACAAATTATGTGCAGAAATTATAAGCGATCTATCTAAAATAAAGGTTATAAATCGCGTTGATGCAATATTTATTATATGTGAAGAGGTTAAAAAAAATGCCATTTTTGGAGCACAAAATTTTACGCAAAGATATAAAATTGCCAAAAGTTTATATCAATTATTTGAAGATTTGGAAGAAAATCAAATTGATGCCTCGCAAATTA
Source organism: Rickettsia typhi (assembly GCA_945890035.1). Lineage (GTDB taxonomy): Bacteria > Pseudomonadota > Alphaproteobacteria > Rickettsiales > UBA1997 > CAILUF01. The sequence goes on along the minus strand of CAMDCJ010000107.1, from coordinate 2,932 downwards.
AATCAATCGATGATTCGAATTTAGCAAAACATCATCAATTTACGGTAGAATTTTTTCAAAGTTTTTACATTCAAATCAAAAATTATTTAATCAAAAATAATTTAATGTTTTCATCAAATTTTCATAATTTATTATGCAATAAATATATTCAAATTCTTGAAACGCAAGAAATCTCTCAAAATATTGTTATTGCTGGATCAACGGGCAGTATTTTATCGAGTAAAAATCTTATCAAAACTATAAAAAATTATAAAAATGGCTGTGTAATTTTATATGGTTATCAAAAGAATTTGAGTGCCGAAGAAATTCATCCGCAATACTATCTTAATGAGCTAATAAAATTCTTGGATTTGGATAAAATAAATATCCCAGAAATTAAAAATTTAGAATTTATAAACTCTCCCGACATTAGAAAAGATTTTTGTAATTTAGTTTTTAATGATTATAAAAATTTTGAAAATTTTAAAAAATATTGTGAAGATATTAAGAAAAATAATCAAATAGATGAAATTCCTCTAAGCCTAGAGATAACTTGTTTCGACAATGAGATAAATGAAGCAAAAACTATTGTTAAGATTATTAAAGAAAATTACAAAAAAGATTTACAAATTGGCATAATTTGTAATAATCAAAACTTATCAAAACTATTAAAATCATATTTAAATGCTTATCAGATAAATTATAATGATGCGTCTTCTCAAAGCGCTATTTATCTTGATATAATCGGGTTTTTATTGTTGATTTTTGAAATAAAAAATAATGATTTTAATTCACATAATTTTTTAAGTTTTATAAAACATACTTTTTTTACAAAGTTAGAGAATAAAAAATTAATTGAAGAATTTGAAATTCAAATATTAAGAAATGACCGAGTAAACCTTGGAAGTGAAGGTGTCGAAGCTAAAATTAAGAATAGTAAATTTGCAGATTTTTTTAATAAAATTATTGATAATTTGCCTAAAAATAATTCGCTAGATTCTTTAATCAAATCATTTGAATTTTTTGCAAATCAAAATTTTAATCAAACTCTTTCAAGCTCAATAGCGGGCAAAGAAATTTTTGAATTTTTTGAGATATTAAGAAAGCAAAATTTTTATTTCCAAAATATCGAGGATTTAAAAATAATTTTTAGTGAAATTAATTATTTTGAAAAATCAAAAAGCGATTCAAATGTTGACATTCTAAATCCGATTGAGGCTCGATTGTTAAATTTTGATTTGATAATTATCTCAGCATTAAATGAAAATGATTTTCCGCAAATTGAAAATCATGGATGGATTGGAGCGAAAATAAAAAAAGATCTAGGCGTAAATAAAGCAATTAAAAAAATCGGACAAAATGGTTTTGATTTTTGTAATTATTTAAATAATAAAAAAATTATTTTAACTCATTCAAAATATCGCTTAGGTCAACATAATGTTGAGTCGCCATTTATTACAAAATTAAAAACTTTATGTAAAATTTTAAATTTGAATATTGATAAATCTCAATTTTATCAAGAAAAAATTAATGAAAATTTACAATTTTTTCCTCAATATTTGGCGCCCGCATTTGGAAATTCGAGCGAAAATTATCGACCAAAAAATTATTATATTACTGAAATTTCTCATTTAATTTCTAATCCATATTTTATTTATGTTAAAAAAGTTTTAAAATTAGAAGAGTTAAAAAAAATCGATTATGAACCCTCTTATGCTGAATTCGGAAGCTTTATTCATAAGGCTTTAGAGGATTATATTAAAAATCCAACAAACATAAATTTTGAAGAAATTTTTGAAAAATATTTTTTATCAAAGCAGGCAAAATTAATTTGGTATCCTAAGTTTTTGAAAATATTTGAAAATTTTTGTGAAGAAAATCAAGAATTTATTGATGATGAAAATATTTTAGAAGAATCAATAAAAATTGATTTTGAAAATATCAAAATTTCTGGAAAAGTTGACAGAATTTTAATTGATAAAGAGCATAATATTAAAATTATTGATTACAAAACTGGACAAACTCCGACAAAAAAAGATGTGATTTCTGGCTTAGAGCCACAATTGACGATATATGCTTTGATATTGTCGGAAACCTTGTTTAAAAATTCTAAAATTAAAGAATTAAATTATTGGAAATTGAATCGTGCGGATGGTTCAAAAATTATAAAAATTTTTAATAATGAAGAAGAAATTTTTGAGGCAATTTCGGCAACAAAAAATGGTTTAAAATTAATTTTTGATTATTTTTCTAATCAACAAAATAACTTCTTTGCAACTAAAAATGAGGAAGATGATTATATTCAAAATTTATCGCGAATTAAAGAATGGAACCAATAAAAAAATATCGTTACAAATTAATTGTAGAATATGATGGATCTAAATATCATGGCTTTCAGATGCAAAACGAAAATCACATCAAAACCATCGAAGGTCAACTCACGAAAGCTTTTAAAAATTTTACACAAAATGATGTTGAAATAATAGCTTCGGGCCGCACCGATTCCGGAGTTCATGCCATCGCTCAAACTATTCATCTCGATTTGTCGCATGAATTTTCAAGTCATCAAATGATTATGGGTATTAACTTTTATTTAAAAGATGAAGAAATTGCCGTTATTGATGCCGAAATTGTTGATGAAAATTTTAGCGCAAGATTTGATGCTAAAATGCGACATTATCGCTATGAGATACTTAATCGCAAGGCTCCAGCCATAATTGAAAAAAATCGTGTTTGGCATGTTGGCGGTAAAAAACTTGATATTTTGGCGATGCAAAAAGCCAGTGAATATTTACTCGGAGAGCATGATTTTTCCGCGTTTCGCGACGCTGAATGTCAAGCCTCTTCACCAATGCGCACTATTAAAAATATTAAAATTTTCACTAATGATTTTGAGAAAATTTATGTTGAAGTTAGTGCAAAATCTTTTTTGCATCACATGGTTCGCAACATC
>CAMDCJ010000106.1 GCA_945890035.1 Rickettsia typhi | reverse complement strand
TTTTATTTAAAACATTAATTATTTTTTTCATTATTTTAGTAGTTATAATTAGGGCTGTTAATATGTTAATTAAAAGTTATTCACAATTATATTAACATTGAAAATTATTGTAAATAGGGCTTTAAATAAGGTTATTAACATTTTGATTTTAAAAAAATTACAGTTATTGACAATAATAATCTTGTTAAAAAAATGTTAATAAAAATAATAACTTTTTTAGTCTTAAGATTTTTGTTAAAAAAGTCAAATATATCAACAATTTATTAACAAAGTTATTAACATCAATTCTAATTTTAAATGATGCGACCGAATTTCTCAGGACTTGTCTTTGCGCACCTAGATTTACTAGGTTTACGCAGACTCGCCTTCAAATTCAATCGCCTGATTTAAAATTTTAAATGATGCGACCAAGTTTCTTAGGAATCGTCTTTGCGCACCTAGATTTACTAGGTTTGGCGTTCAACAAATTTTATATTTAAAAATGAAAGATAAAATAATAAATAAACTTCAAGAAAATTTTAATCCAGATCTTTTGGAGGTGATAAATAATTCACATTTACATGGCAATCATTTTAAAGCGGATAATCCAGAGCATCATAATCAAACTCATTTTTTAATCAAAATATCTTCTAAGAAATTTGAAAATTTAAAGAAGATTGAGATGCATCGTAAAATAAATGAAGTTCTGAAAGAAGAATTTAAGAATGGTCTGCACGCCTTAGAAATAAAGGTAATAAACCTCTAATCTAGATTTAAATCTAGATTAGAAAGTATATTTATATTAAGTTTTTTTCTCTTTATGTGGCAAAATAGAAATTTCCTTTTTCTTTTCGCGCTCTTCCATTTCTTTATCGGATAAAAGAGTGGTTTTTAAAGGTTTATTGTGAAGAATACAATCTTTGCTAACCGTCATAGATTTAATATTTTTCTGTGATGGAATTCTAAACATTGCATCAAGAAGTGTGCCTTCGACAATAGCTCTCAAGCCACGAGCGCCCGTTTTGCGATTAATGGCTTTTTTAGAAATTGCATTCAATGCTTCATCTTCAAAAATAAGCTCAACTTTATCGAGATTGAAAAGTTTTTGATATTGTTTGGTTATGGAATTTTTTGGTTCAATAAGAATTTGCTTTAAATCTTCTTCGGTTAAACCATCGAGAGGAGATATGATTGGCAAGCGTCCAACGATCTCAGGAATTAATCCAAATTTTATTAAATCGTCAGGCTCGACATCTTTAAAAATATCTTTGCGAGTTGTATCATCTTTATCTCTAACATCAGCGCCAAAGCCGATTGAAGAGCCAACTCCACGCTTAGAAACAATTTTTTCTAAACCCGAAAACGCACCAGCACAAATGAATAAAATATTTTTTGTATCAATCTGCACATATTCTTGTTGAGAAGATTTGCGTCCAGGTTGCGTTGGAACCGAAGCGACAGCGCCCTCAATTATTTTTAACAAGCCTTGTTGAACTCCTTCTCCAGAAATATCACGACGAGAATTATCTTCAACTTTGCGAGCAATTTTATCGATTTCATCAATATAAACAATACCTCTTTGAGCTTTTTCAATATCATAATTAGCGACTTGAAGAAGACGAGAAATAATGTTCTCAACATCGTCTCCGACATAACCAGCTTCAGTTAAAGAAGTGGCGTCAGCCATTGTAAATGGGACATCAAGGATTCGCGCTAAAGTTTGTGCCAAAAGAGTTTTTCCGCATCCGGTTGGTCCAATCATTAAAATATTTGATTTAGAAATCTCAACTGAATCAGAGCCTAAAGAAACGCTATCAATCCTTTTGTAATGATTGTAAACAGCAACGGAAAGAACTTTTTTTGCGTAATCTTGACCCACCACATATTCGTCAAGAATCTTTATAATTTCTTTGGGAGTTGATTTTTCGCCATTGGTTTTGTGAAGAGGTGATTTTTTGCCCTCTTGTTTTAAAATATCCATGCCAAGTTCAACGCATTCATTACAAATGAAGGCGGTTGGGCCGGCAATTAATTTTTTAACTTCATGTTGAGATTTGCCACAAAATGAACAATGTAATTCTTTTTCGTCGTCGTTTTTCTTAACCATTTTTCAAAGTATTAAAATTTATTTTAATTGGTGGTTGTTTTTGTATTTTTCTAGTGTTCAGGACGTTTTTCGATAACTTTATCAATAATTCCAAATTCTTGCGCTTTTTGTGGCGACATAAAATTATCGCGTTCCATAGATTTTTCAATAACATTAAGTTTTTGTCCAGTATGTTTTGCATAAATTTCATTTAAGCGACGCTTCAAAGCCAATGTTTCTTGAGCATGAATTTCTATATCAGTCGCCTGACCTTGATATCCGCCACTTGGTTGATGAATCATAATTCTTGAATTAGGCAAACAAAATCTTTTACCGTGAGCGCCAGCGCACAAAAGCAAAGATCCCATTGATGCTGCTTGACCAATACAAACGGTATTTACATCGGGACGAATATATTGCATAGTGTCATACATAGCAAGGCCTGAAGTAACTATACCGCCGGGAGAATTTATATAAAAATAAATATCTTTTTTTGGATCTTCAGATTCAAGAAATAAAAGCTGGGCAACCACAAGAGAGGAGACTTGATCATTGACTGGGCCGGAAATAAAAATCACGCGCTCTTTTAAAAGTCTTGAATAAATATCAAAAGATCTTTCTCCGCGCGGAGTTTGCTCGATAACCATCGGCACCAAATAATTGGCTTGATCAAAAATTTTATCAGACATTATTTATAAAATAAAAATTAAACACAAAAAATTCAACATATAGAAAGTAGAAATATTTTTTTTTAATGCAACCTTGAAAGTCTTTTTTTATTCATTTAGATTTACATTAAAAAATAAATTTACGGAGAAAAAATGCAAGAAAATACAGAAAATAATCAACAAAATCAAGGCGACAAAGTTGAAAATTTAAATCAAGAAAATTTAGTGAGCGTAGAAAGCGATCTACAAAATAAAATTATTGAGCTTGAGCAAAAATTATCAGAACAAAATGATAAATTTTTAAGAACTCTCGCTGAGCTTGATAATGTTCGCAGAAGGTCGCGCGAAGAAAATGAAAAAACCGCAAAATTCGCCATTTCTAACTTTGTAAGTGATTTGGTCACGGTTGCGGAAAATTTTTTCATGGCGCGCGAAAATGCTCCAAAAGATGAAATTATCAATAATCCAGCGATAAAAAATTATGTACTTGCAATTGAAATGACCGAAAAAGAATTGCTTAAAGTTTTAGAAAAAAATCAAGTAAAAAGAATTTATCCTCTTAATCAAGATTTTGATCATAACTTTCACGAAGCAATTGCAAATATTGAATCGGATGCAAAAGAAGGAAGCGTTGTTCAGGTGATTCAAGCCGGATATTCGATTGCAGATAGATTGATAAGACCCGCTTTGGTTGGCGTTGCCAAGCCAAAAAATATTGAAAACTAAAAATTTTTTGTTGCAAAAAAAATCTAAAAAGACAAATATTAGTTTCAAGAAATAAAGTTTTTAGGATATATTTGGTTTAAGAAATTTTTATTTCTAAATATATTTTAAGCGTTTGGGATTGTAGCTCAGCGGTCAGAGCAGGACGCTCATAACGTCTTGGTCGTAGGTTCAATCCCTACCGATCCCACCAACTAACTTTCCACTCTTAAATGATGCGACCGAATTTTTCAGGTCTCGTCTTTGCGCGCCTACCTGAGAGTAGGCTTACGCAGACTCGCCTTCAAATTCAATCGCCTGATTTAAGATTGAAAAGTAGTATCGAGGCCACTCTTAAATTTGCTAAAGCAAATTTAGGGAGAATTTGAATCGCTCCGTCGCGAATGAATCGCGACATCCGCGA
>CAMDCJ010000105.1 GCA_945890035.1 Rickettsia typhi | reverse complement strand
TTGGCAATTAAAAATATTAGTAAAAAATGGCAGATGCCAGTTCCAAACTGGAGCTTGATTATTGGACAATTGGATATATTTTTTACAGGTAGGCTGAAATTGCATTTAGCCTAGGAAAAGGATTTGACACGGAATTTAGGACACTCCCTTTTTACTTGCTTGTGGTTGAGAAATTTTAGTTAAGGTGGTTTCTAGGTCCATGCTTGGTCGTTCTTCATGAGGGTCTGGGTTATAGTTATTTTTTAGCCATGCCCTTACTTTATCTTTCCATTCCTCTGTTTTTTTGATGTAGCTATGGCATAAACTTCATCTTTTAGAGTGGTAAGTTGAGTTTCATCAACTAAATTTCTGAATCAATATGACCCGCAAATAAATAAACTAAATTTTTAAATCAATAAAAATACTACAGTATCAAGAGAGAAAAGATGCTAAATTTGGATTTATCATAAGGGAAAATAGAGGAAATTTATAGATTTTATCCACAAAATTTTTAACTGTTAAAAAAATAATTTGTTTATTTTTTTCATGCGAACTAGCGTAATGATGTTTAAAAAATTTCGATAAATTTCAAGTTAATTCCCGCAACAGATAATGGTATTAGATAATTTAAATAAAATTAAAAATTTTTAACATGAAAAATATTTCAAAATTTTATATTTTTGCCACAGCGTTTTATCTTACTCTTTCCAGCAATTCATTCGCTCAAAGTGAAAAAGAACCAATCGCGAAAGATGTCAAAAAACAAGATGCTAAAATCATTAATAATGATGCTAAAGAAGATGTTAAAGTTAGAGGTAAATTTTATTTAGGATTCGACACCTCATTTCAAAAAGCTATATTGGGCGGTCGCTCAAAAAATCCCAATGATTATTATGAACCACTGACTTATGCGATGGCTGTATTCGCTGGTTATGACAATAAAGATTTTTTTAAAATCGAGGGTTTATATTCAAAATCAAATGAAAGAAAAGAGATTGTAAGCGCTAATAATTTGTCAAGTTTTGAATTGAGGACGAAGACTTTGGGCGTCGATTTTAAGCCTTATTTAAATTTTGATATAGAGTCGCAGGGCTTGCTTTATTTAATTTTTGGTTTGAATTACAATCGGATAGATGCTATCGAAATTAACCGCACCAAAAATTCTGGAAGTTTAGTGGATAAAGTTACTGGAAATAATGCCAATGTAAATAAGATTGTTCCGGTTTTTGGATTTGGTGTCGAATATTTATTTTATAAAAATTTTGTTTTACGATTTCAATATAAACGCAATTTTGTTGATGCTAAAATAAGAAATTCGGAAGTCCTTAATGAGATCAAGGTGATTGAGAATCTAAGTGTCGGAGTAAGTCACTCTTTCTAAGATTTGCTAATTTTTTTAAATTTTATTTTTTTATAAAAAACAAGAGCAATAACCAAAAACACACAAATAACAATAAGAAATAATGAAAGTTCTTTGATGTGCTTAACAATTAATTCATGATTTTCGCCGATTAAATAACCGCTAAAAGATAAAATCGAAGTCCAAATTGTTGCGCCAAGCGAAGTATAAAATAAAAATAATTTGAAATCCATTTTGGCAAGACCGGCGGGCAATGAAATAAAGTGACGAAATCCGGGCAGAAGCCTGCCGATGAAGACCGAAATCGTGCCATATTTTTTAAAAAATACTTCGATTTTAATAATCGTTTCGGGTTTAATAAAAAAATATTTGCCGATTTTTAAAATAATTTTGCGTCCCAAAGTTAAGGCGAGATAATAACTAAAAACTGCGCCGGCGATATTGCCAACTGTGCCAACCAAAGTTGCGATATAAATATTCATAACGCCTTTGGCGCTGGCAATTCCAGCGGGAATCATAATTATTTCACTTGGAATTGGCACGATTGTGCTTTCCAAAAACATGCCGATAAAAATTCCCAAATAGCCGATTTTATTAATGAAAACAACAATATAGTCGATGAAATTATGAATGAAATCGTGCATTTTAAAAAAAATTTGATTTAAGAAAATTGATTAATAAATTTTTTAATGTCATCTGGATTTTGACGCGCAACTCTTTTGGCCTCAATAACCGAGCGAATTTTTTGATAAGAACTATTTAAGTCATCATTAACTACCGTAAAATCATATTCTTCATAATGACTAATTTCGTTGCGAGCTTCGTGCATGCGGGCTTGAACGATTTCTTCGGGGTCTTGTGCTCGAGCGCGAAGTCTTCTTTCGAGTTCTTGAATTGACGGTGGTAAAATAAAAATTGAAACAATTTGGTCGGTAGAAAATTTTTCTTTAATTTGTCTAGCACCTTGCCAATCAATGTCGAAAAGCACGCAATGACCGTTATTTAAAGCGTCATCAACTGATTTTTTTGGAGTTCCGTAAAAATTATCAAAAACTTCGGCGCTTTCCAAAAATTCTTGATTATTTTTCATTTGAATAAATTTTTCACGATTAACAAAGTGATAATGTTGACCGGCAATTTCTTGGGGGCGTTTTTTGCGAGTTGTGGCGGAAACCGAAAGTCGAATTAATGGATCATTTTGTACAATCATTTTGCACAAGGTTGATTTTCCAGCGCCAGAAGGCGATGAAATAATAATCAAAAATGGCAAATGATTGATGAACATTAAAAGTTTTTTTATTTAAAATAAATTATTCGCCGTCTCTAACGATAGAAATATCTGGTGCGTCAGGTGCTTTCATGCCTACAACATGATAGCCAGCATCCACATGCAAAGTTTCTCCAGTAACTCCGCTTCCAAGACTTGAAAGTAAGAAAACTCCGGCACCGCCAACATCTTGAAGAGTCACATTGCGACGAAGTGGCGCGTTATATTCATTCCATTTAAAAATTAAGCGGAAATCGCCAATACCGCTAGCCGCCAAGGTTTTTACTGGACCAGCAGAAATAGCGTTGACGCGAATATTGTCTTTACCCATATCCATCGCAAGATAACGAACACTTGCTTCAAGAGCTGCTTTGGCAACGCCCATAACATTGTAATGAGGCATAACTTTTTCGGCACCATAATAACTTAAAGTGATGATGCTTCCACCGCCGGCATTAATCATTAATCTTTCAGCTTCTTTGGCAACTGCCACCAATGAAAATGCCGAGATGTTCATGGTATTAACAAAATTTTGTGGAGAAGTGTGAAGATATTTGCCACGAAGTTCTTCCTTGTCAGAATAAGCGATGGCATGAACTAAAAAGTCAAGTTTGCCCCATTTTTCCTCAAGAACTTCAAAAACTTTTTTAACCGAATCAGCATCGGTTACATCACAAGGTAAAACTATGCTAGAGCCAATTGAAGCCGCCAAGGGTTCAACGCGTTTTTGTAAAGCTTCGCCTTGAAAAGTAAAGGCTAGTTCAGCACCAAATTTATGAGCCTCTTCAGCAATGCCCCAAGCTATGGACTTGTTATTGGCAACGCCCATAATTAAACCTTTTTTTCCTGCAAGAATTGTCATTTTTAAAAAAATTTTAGTTAATAAATTTAGTTATTGTAAAGCCAAGGAGTTATTTGACGGTTCTTCTCTTCGAAATCAGCAATTTTTTGTGATTTTTGTAGAGTTAAACCAATGTCATCAAGCCCTTCGATTAAACAATGTTTTTTAAAAGAATCGATTTCAAATTTATATATTTTTTCGCCAGCTTTTACTTCTTGTTTTGGTAAATCTATAGTTACGGAATTATTCGGCGATTTAGAAAATTCAAGTAATTCATCGACTTCAGAATTTTTTAAAACTACCGGTAAAATGCCATTTTTAAAACAATTATTATAAAAAATATCAGCAAAAGATGGAGCAATAACGCATTGAATTCCAAAATCAAGAAGAGCCCATGGAGCGTGCTCACGACTTGATCCA
>CAMDCJ010000104.1 GCA_945890035.1 Rickettsia typhi | reverse complement strand
ACGCCGAAAAAAAATTAATTTATATTTCCAGAAAAAAAGCGCGCTTACGCAGAACCATAAACGAAAAATCTTTTAATTTAGAACTCACTAAAAGAGGCTTTGTAACATTTGATTTAGAGGGTTTATCACTTCAACAACAAATTGAAATTTTCTTTAATGCCAAATTAATTATAGCCACTCACGGCGCTGGATTTACTAATTTAATTTTTTCCAATAAAGATTTAGCTTTTATAGAAATTTTTTCTAAAAAATATGGTAGCAAAGATTTTATTCGGATTGCTAATATCTTGGATTTACAACGATTTGAATATCGAGAAAATAATGAATTTATTTGGCAATATTTTTATATTCATTTATCAAAAATTATGCCGAAAATTGACGAGATAATCACCAAAATTAATAGCAAAACCAAATCCACTAATTAAATTTCTTGATTTTGTTTTTTAATAAAAACGCGAAGAGCCTTTGAAGGGGCGAGCTAAAGCCCAGTCGCGAATCTTTTTTGAAAAAAAAGATGAAGCGTTTATCCACAAATTTATTTTTCATAATTTTTACTTTGGCTCGAGAGTGTTGATTATCAAGGCTTTTTTGACCCCCCACGTCTCCGCGGATTTAACTAACGTTAAATCCGCGTAGCCTGCTCCCCCTCAAGGGGGGAGCTAAAGCCCAGTCGCGAATCTTTTTTGAAAAAAAAGATGAAGGTTACTTTGCGTTAAAAAAATAGCCTAAACGGCTATTTTTAGCAAATAACGGGACAAGGAGCGAAGGCGACGCGGTCACAGTCGCGAATCTTTTTTTGAAAAAAAAGATGAAGCGTTTATCTTTCAAGCTAAATTTGCTTTAGCAAATTTAATGCTTTGCAAAAAATTTCTAGGCATTTTATTTTTTTGGCGAGGGAGTGTATATGGACATACATGACCGAGTTAAAAAAATAAAATAACGAAGAAATTTAAAGTAAAAGTAGATTTTTTAAAACGTTAAAATCAGCGAGCCCATGGTTTTTTTACTCTCAATATCGCGATGCGCTTTAACCACATCTTGGAATTTGTAATTATTAATTTTTGGACGAATTACTCCCTTAGTTAAGGCCGCGAAAATTTCGTTTGAAGCCATTATTAATTCTACGCGATTGTTCTTATATTTGGCAAGAGTTGGGCGCGTTATATAAAGCGAATTGGCAACTAAATCATTTAAATTAAAATTTTCAACAGCGCCCGAAGTTTCGCCATAACTTACACACATTCCCATCGCCCACAAACATTCCAAAGATTTATTCAAGGTATCCTTACCAACCGAATCATAAACAATGCCAACGCCAGCATAATCGGTAATCTTAGCAACTTCCGCAACTAAATCTTGGGTTTTATAATTTATTACATAAGAGCATCCGATTGATCGAGCATAATCCATTTTGTCATCGGAGCCAACTGTGCCTATGATTTCGATGTTTAAATATTTTGCCCATTGACACAAAATATGTCCAACGCCACCGGCTACCGAATGAATTAAAATTCTTTTAACTAGCGAGGCAATATAAACCCTGTGAAGCAAAGTGTGCGCCATCAAACCCTTAAGAAGACTCGAGGCCACTTGCTCGTCAGTAACATCATTTGGAACGGGAATTAAATTATAAACATTTACCGCTTTTCGCTCAGCATAAGCACCAATTCCGGCATTTACATAGGCAACACGATCGCCAATTTTAAAATCCTTAACTTCTGAGCCAAGCGTAACTATAACTCCCGAAGCTTCAAGCCCGAGTATCGCCGGAAATTTATTGAGTTTATATTGACCACTTCTTAAGGCATGATCAAAAAAATTGATGCCAATTGCTTTATTTTGAACAATTACCTCATCTTTATTGGGTTTTGGATCTTCAACATTTTCAATTTTTAAATTTTCTGGTCCGCCGATTTTATGAAGAACGATTGCTTGCATTTTTTTAAGAAATTTAGTTAATTAACTTATAACAGCTCCATCTTTAAATTATGATTTGATTTGATTTAAAGATGGCGCTTTTACATTATGTTATTTTATAAAATAACATAGATACTCATAAAAATATTATACTAAAATATTTATGATAAGAAATCTATCTTACTAATTCCATAAAATTTTAAATTAAATGCAACATCAAAATTTATTTGTTTTCGATATAGAAACAATTCCTGATATAAAAACCGCTAAAAATTTACTTCACATTGATGGCGATACAACCAATGAAATCAGGAGTAAATTAGTAAAATATCATCTTGATATTACCGATCAAAAAAATAGCTTCTTGCGTCAAATTTTTCATCAAATTATTGCCATAAGTTTTGTTGAAGCTGAAATAGTTCGCGATACTCAAGGTCAAGAATATTATCGCATAATCGACATTCGTTCAGGTGGCGATTTATTAAGCTTGGAGAGCGATTTAACCAAAGGATTTTTTCAGCATTTGAAGAAAAAATTCTCAAGATTAGTGAGCTTTAATGGCAAAAATTTTGACTTACCGGTTTTAAAATATTCAGCGATGAAGCACGAAGTTGAGGCGGGTTGGCTTTACAAAAGTGGCGATAAATGGAATAATTATAATCAAAAATTTAGCCTTGATTGGCATTGCGATTTAGCGGATGCATTTTCTGATTTTGGGGCTTCAGCTCGATTAAAAATGAATGAATTATGTTGCGCTTTTAACTTGCCTGGAAAAATGGGGGTCGATGGCTCTCAAGTCATGGAAATGTATGATGCAGGACGCTTACAAGAAATTCGTAATTATTGCGAAACCGATGTAATTAATACCTACCTTTTATACTTAATTTATCAACATCACAACGGTTCTTTGAGCAAAGAAAATTTTGCAAAATGCAAAAATGATCTACGCGAATTTTTAGAAAAAAATTCGCCAGAAAAAAATCATTTCGCTGAATATTTACAAAACTGGGTTTAAATTAGGCAAAGTCAAAATGCTATTTAAAATTTCTTTTGACTTACCCAAAGTAAAATCGCTTTTTGCACATGAAGACGATTTTCTGCCTCATCAAAAATAACCGAACGCGCTGAATCAACTACTTCGGAAGTCGCTTCATTACCACGATAAACTGGCAAACAATGCGTGAAAATTGCCGTTTTTTTGGCATGCTTCATTAATTTTTCATTCACTTGAAAAGGCGTCAATAAATTAATTTTTTTCTGACGCAAAGCATCATTATTTTCTGACTCATCGCCCATTGAAAACCAAGTGTCGGTGATAATTACATCGGCATCTTTAACGGCATTTTTTGCGTCATGATGGAGCGAAATTTTTGCGCCATTTTTACGCGCTTTAGCAATTTCTTTGACACTAAAATCAATTTCTTCAGGCGAAGCAACTGCAAGCTCATAACCGAATTCTTTGGTGGCGTGAATATAGGAATTCAAAACATTATTTTGATCACCGCACCACACTAATTTTTTACCAGCAATTTTACCAAAATGCTCTTCGATTGTCATCAAACTTGCCAAAACTTGACAAGGATGCGAATAGTCGGATAAACCATTAATAACAGGCACTTGCGAGTTTTTGGCAAGCTCTAAAATCGCTTCATGCGAATTAGCACGAATCATTACAAAATCAACATAACGCGACAAAACTTTGGCAGTATCGGAAATTGTTTCACCCTTGCCAAGTTGCATATCATTTTTATTCATAACAACGGCATTGCCACCCAGATGACTAATCGCGACTTCAAAAGAAGTTCTGGTGCGCGTTGAAGTTTTTTCAAAAATCATCATTAAATTTTTATGGGGTAGCAATTTGGAATGCTTGGCTATATCATGATTTTTCTTAAGCTTTTTAGCAATTTTGATAATTTCTTGAAGTTGCAATTTCTCGATTTCATTTAAATCGATGAAGTGACGAATCTTTTTATTAATAATTTTTTTCATAATTTTATTAAAAAACATTT
>CAMDCJ010000103.1 GCA_945890035.1 Rickettsia typhi | reverse complement strand
TAGTTTTTTTAACTTTATCAAAATCGTCGAAATCATCGTTTTTTGTTGAAGATTTTGAATCTGACTCAAGTTTGTCTTTAGCGGTTAATGTAATTTTGTCGCGAGCGGTTTCAAAAGGAATTCCGTAGATTGCAGAATATTCGCAAGCTAAACGAAAAATTGCAGTTTCGTAAATAATTCTTTCGCTGTAAGATCTTTCGCTATCTTCGATATCGCGCGTTAAATCCCTCAATACTTCTGCAAGCATAATAATATCGCCAGAATTAATTTTTGTTTCATATTCTTGCGCGCGTCTTGACCACATGCCCTTCATTTTCTTGACACCACTTCTTAGAATCGAGAATACCTCGTTCATTTGTTCCTTAGAAACCAGGGGACGAATACCAAATTTTTCAACTTTGTTTGTTGGGATTTTTATGGTTAATCTTTCTCTATCGAAGTAGATCAAATAACAACTTATGTGTTGTTGCATTACGATGGTGTTTTCGATGTTTATAATTTGCCCAACTCCGTGTGAAGGATAAACCACATAGCTATTAATCGAATAGTTATTTTGCTTGGTTTCGGTAGGTTTTTTCTTATTTGGGGTGATGATTTTTTTGTTTTTTTCTTCTATTTTTTTGGTTACTTTTTTAATATCATCTTTTTTAACAACAATTTTATTTTTAGAAATTTTTTCCTTGATTGGCTTGGTTTTTAAAATATTCTTTTTGATAATTTTTTTGGTATTTTCTTTAACTAATTTAGTCTTCGAAGCATCCTTTTTATTGATTTTTTGGTTATTTTCTTTGAGTGTTTTTTTCACAATTTTTGTAGGTTTTTTTTCAATTGGTTTTTTTGAAATAACATTTTTATTTGGTTTTTTTACTTTAGATAAAGGCTTCTTCAAAGTTTTTTTCTCTTGAATTTTTTTTAAATTCTTTTTTGTTTTCATAAAATCTTTCTAATTAAAAAAATTGTTTAAAATAAAATTAACTAAACTAAGCTTTAATATAAAAAAAGTGAGTTGAGTCTTTGCAGTTTTATTTTAAAATTTATAACTTAAATGTTTTTTTTAAGAATTAAAAAATCCTGATAAAAAAAAGTTAAATTTATTTTTTGAAAAAAAATTGTAGCATAAAAAAATTTTATTGTCTATAAAAGACTTTTTAAACCTTGCAAAAATTAATTAAATTTTTTTAAATCAAATTGAAAAGATCAACTTGGATCACAAAAAAAAGAAAGAAATATTTTTTAGATTCGGTAAATAAAATCATTGAAAATAAGCTTTTTAAGCCAATTTCATTGACGATTATTGCCGTTTTTTTGCTGTTTAAAATATACCAATATTTTGGTTATTTTTTATCGCAATATAACAGCGTGAGTAATCGCAAAAATGTTCTTTCTAAATCAATTAAAATTTCTTTATCGGGCTCTTCTTTGAACTTTGATTTTGAAGATGAGCAAATTTCTGACCATGAAGTCAAAAATGGCGACACTCTCCTCAAAATATTAGCCGATGTTGGGGCGCAAGAGCAAGATGTTTTTTCAATTTTAAACGCTTTAAAGAAAATTAAATTCTCACAATCCTTGAATATTGGAGCCGTTATTTCTATAACCTATCGCTCTCAAAATAACGAAGAATCAGCGGATGCAAGTGACAATAAAAAAGTTGTAATTTCGAATGTAACTATTCCATCTTCGGTTGAAGAAAATATCGTAATAACTCGCAAAAATGATGGCGGATACGACGCGCGCGAATTGAAAATTAAGCTTTTGCGCTACAATTCTAGATATTTTGGAGTCATTAAAAATGGCCTGTTCGTTGATGGCGTTGAGGCGGGAATTTCTCCAAATTCAATGATGAATATGATTAATCTTTACGGTTATGATATCGACTTTCAACGTGATATTCATAGTGGCGATAAATTTGAAATGTTGGTTGAAAGTTTTTATGATGAAAATGGTAAAAAAGTTCGAGATGGTAGCGTTCTTTACTCCTCCTTGGTTTTGCAGAATCGTAAAATAGATATTTATATGCACAAAGTTGATAATCGCATTGAATATTTTGATTCAAAAGGAAATTCAATTAAAAAATCTCTCTTGAGAACTCCGATTAACGGCGCGCGAGTTTCTTCGGGCTTTGGAATGCGTCGTCATCCGATTCTTGGTTATTCAAAAATGCATAAAGGAGTTGACTTTGCGGCGTCAACGGGAACGCCAATTTTGGCTGCGGGTTCTGGAACTTTAGTTTATATGGGCATTAAAGGTGGATATGGAAATTATGTACAAATTAAGCACAATAATGATTATTCAACCGCTTACGGTCACGCCAGTCGCTTCAATAAAAAATTTCGAGTTGGTGCTAAAGTTAAGCAAGGCGATGTTGTTGCCTACGTAGGAACGACAGGTCGCTCAACTGGTCCACATTTACATTTCGAGCTTTTATACAGAGGCTCTCAAGTCAATCCGGCGAAGGTTAAGGCTACCTCAGGAATTAAGTTAGTTGGTAAAGAATTGGTGCGATTTGAATCTTCTAAAAATGAAATTGATAAATATCGTAAAAACACCCCGAATCAACTCAAGCAGTCAAGCGGTTCATGAAAATCGCCAATATCTTAATTGATTCAAATAAAAAATCTGATGAAAATAAAGCTTTGAGCATCGAGCGCTCTTTCATAGAATATGCTTTATATTTAACCAAAAGAGGCGCCGAAGTTTTATCGGTTTTCAAAGCGGATGAATTTTATCGAGAGGCTTCAATTGAAAGTTCAAGTCAGGTTTTGGAGTTATCTTCTAAAAAATTTCATAAAATTTATTTAGTTATTCAATTGTGGCTAAAATTTTTAGATTTTTTACCAGAAGTTGCAATTTGTCATTCTTATAAATCCTTTCTGGCTGTTCGGGTTATAAGATTTTTTTCTACTAAAACTTTCCCAATAATTTCAATTTGCAATAACGAAAATCCAATCAAGTTTTTAAAATCGGATTACATAATTCTTCCCAATTCATATTATTTAAAAGATTTAATTGAAGCTGGTAAAAATCGCGAGAATGTCTTGATTGTTAATAATTCTATTGAAATCGAAGAAGATTTTAAAATTCTTGAAAAAAAAGCTTTCAGTAAGCCAATAAAAATTGGTTCACTCGGAATTATTAGTATGGGAAAGAATTTTGATAAAGTATTGCGAGCTATGGTGGTGTTGCGCTCAAGAGGTATTGAATGCGAATATTCAATTGCCGGTTCGGGTGATTATGAAGATGATTTAAATTTATTATCAAGTGAGTTGCGATTAGAAAAAAACTTTAAAATTCTTGGCTTCGTTAGTGATAAAAGAAGTTTTTTTGAGAATATTGATATTTGTGTAATGCCAATTGCCAAGGGCATTTCAAGTGATTCTGTACTTGAGGCGATGCTTTATTCAACTCCGATAATTTCTTCAAATTCCTATAGTTGCGATGAGATTATCGATCATGGTTTAAACGGCTTGAAAATAAATAGTGGCGATGAAAAATTAACCCCAACATTAATCGCGGATTCGATTGAAAAGTTTATTAATGATGAGGTTGAGGCTAAGCAAATGGCGAAGCGAGCTCGTGAAAAAATTTTCGATCATTATGCTAGTGAAGTCGTGGCGAATCGTATTTTTCAAATTTGCCAAAATGCCAAAGAAAAATTGTTTTATTCGTAAATTTTCCGGATTCTTTTGTTATAAAATGCTTAATGTGGCTTTTTCAGTGAAAATGGAATTAATTAACAACTCTTGAGTCTTGGCTAGCCAATTTCCCCCCTTTGATTTTCCTTAAATGAATCGAATTTAAAGTTAACCTTCTATTGTCTCTTTTTATTTTGAGTTTGGCATAATTAAAAAAATGGGATGATGGAAATCACTTTCAAACCTACAATCACATGATCTAGTAACAAAATCTTATATTTTTTTTATAAGATATGCTATTATTTGGTTAAAAAAATGATAAAAAAAATGCTTAAAATGCGGTAAATT
>CAMDCJ010000102.1 GCA_945890035.1 Rickettsia typhi | reverse complement strand
TAAGTTTTCTGACCCCCCACGGCTAAAAGTTTTAACTACCGTTAAAACATTTTAGCCCGCTCCCCCTCAAGGGGGGAGCTATAACACCGAAAGCTTTACTTAGCACGACCAAAAAATCTATCGTTGCGCCCGTCGTTGCGTAAGCACGACCAAAATAATCCCGTCCCGTCGTTGCGATAGCGCGACCAAAAAAACCCCGTCGTTGCTTTAGCACGACATAAAAATTATTTTTAAAAAAAATTTGCAAAATCTAAATAACTAGGCAAAATTATATTAAAATAATTTTAAGCTTAATTTTTTCACAAAATGACTTCTAAAAAATTCGTATATTCTTTTGGCGACGGCAATTCCGAAGGCGATGCCACAATGAAAAATTTGTTAGGAGGCAAAGGTGCTAATTTGGCAGAAATGGCGAATATGGGTTTGCCGGTTCCTCTTGGCTTCACTATTACCACCGAAGTCTGTGATACATATTATAAAAATCAAAAATCTTTCCCAGCAGAATTAAAAACTCAAATTGAAAAAGCCTTACTTCATATTGAAAATAAAATTGGTGCAAAATTTGGTGATGAAATAAATCCACTATTATTTTCGGTGCGCTCAGGTGCGCGCGCTTCAATGCCTGGAATGATGGACACGGTTTTAAATTTAGGCTTAAATGACAAAACTGTTTTGGGTTTGGCAAAAAATAGTGACAATAAAAAATTTGCTTTTGATTCTTATCGTCGCTTTATTCAAATGTATTCGGATGTGGTTTTAGGTGTTGATCACTATAATTTTGAAACAATTCTTGATGATAAAAAACAAGAGTTTGGAGCCTCCAACGACAATGATTTAAGTGCCGAACAACTCGAAGAAATTGTCGAGCTTTTTAAAATCGAAGTTAAAAAAGAATTGGGTTATGAATTCCCGCAGGATGTTCAGAAGCAATTATGGGGAGCGATTGAAGCGGTTTTTGCTTCATGGATGAACGATCGCGCCAACACTTATCGTTCGCTAAATAATATTCCTGTTGAATGGGGAACGGCGGTCAATGTGCAATCGATGGTTTTTGGAAATATGGGTGAAACCTCGGCGACGGGAGTGGCTTTTACGCGCAATCCATCTACGGGCGCCAAAGAACTTTACGGTGAATATTTAATTAATGCTCAGGGTGAAGATGTGGTCGCCGGAATCCGCACTCCGCAATCGATTACAATTCAAGGCAAAGAGCAACTTGGTTCGATTTTGCCATCGATGCAAGAAACTATGCCAGAGGTTTTTTTAGAACTCGAAAAGATTTATAAAAAACTTGAAGAGCATTATCGCGATATGCAAGATATCGAATTTACTGTGCAAAATAAAAAATTGTGGATGCTTCAAACCCGCTCTGGTAAACGCACGGCGCATGCTGCTGTTAAAATTGCCGTTGACATGGTTAACGAAAAATTGATTAATAAAAATGAAGCTTTGCTTCGTGTTGATCCGGCAAGTCTTGATCAATTATTGCATCCAACTCTTGATCCAAAAGCGCAAGTTAAAATTATCGCCAAAGGCTTGCCAGCATCTCCTGGTGCCGCTTCGGGAATAGTAGTGTTTTCTTCGCAAGAAGCTGAGCGTCGTTCTGAAAATGGTGATAAAGTAATTTTGGTAAGAGTCGAAACTAGCCCAGAAGATATTAAGGGCATGCATGTTTCTCAAGGAATTTTAACAGCGCGCGGTGGCATGACTTCACACGCCGCGGTTGTTGCTCGAGGCATGGGAACGCCTTGTGTTTCTGGCGCGACGGGTTTACATGTTGATAATTCTGGTAAATTTTTCAGTGCTAACGGGACAAAAGTTAAAGAGGGCGAGATTATTACTATTAACGGCTCGAATGGTGATGTAATTCTCGGAAATGTACCAACTTTAAAACCAAATTTATCGGGTGATTTCGAAACAATTATGAAATGGGCAGATGAAGTGCGCGTTCTTAGAGTCCGAACCAACGCCGAAACCCCACTTGATTGCCAAGTAGCACGCGATTTTGGCGCAGAAGGAATTGGACTATGCAGAACTGAGCATATGTTTTTTAATGAAGATCGCATTATTTCAGTGCGCGAAATGATTTTGGCGGAAACTGTCGAGGGGCGTAAAAAAGCTTTGGCAAAATTATTGCCAATGCAAAGAAAAGATTTTGTTGAAATATTTAAAATTATGTCGGGATTGCCAGTCACCATTCGTTTGCTTGATCCACCACTTCACGAATTTTTACCGCACAAAGAAAGTGAAATTCAAGAAGTTGCAAAAGTTGCTGGCGTTGAAGTTGATTATGTCAAGCATCGCACGCATCAATTACAAGAACAAAATCCAATGTTGGGGCATCGTGGCTGTAGGCTTGGAATTTCTTATCCAGAAATTTATGAAATGCAAGCGCGCGCTATTTTTGAAGCATCGGCGATTGTAAAAAAAGAAACAAAAAATGAAGTTTTGCTTGAAGTCATGATACCTTTGGTTGCGACGCAAAAAGAAATTCAAATCATGCGTCAATTGGTAACAAAAATCGCAGAGGCTGTTATAAAAGAGCAGGGCGTTGATCTTAAATATATGGTTGGAACTATGATTGAGTTGCCTCGCGCCGCATTAGTTGCTGATAAAATCGCCGAAGAAGCCGAATTTTTTAGCTTTGGAACTAACGATTTAACACAAACTACTTTTGGTTTATCGCGCGACGATGCCGGCAACTTTTTAGGGCATTATCAAAAAGCCGGAATTCTTGAAAAAGATCCATTTGCCGAACTTGACCAAGAGGGAGTTGGTGAGCTTATAAAAATCGCTACACAAAAAGGCAAACAAACTCGCAAAGATATTAAGCTCGGAATTTGCGGAGAGCATGGCGGAAATCCAGCTTCAATTGAATTTTGTAACGATGTTGGATTGCATTATGTTTCATGTTCACCATATCGCGTTCCAATTGCAAGGCTTTCAGCGGCGCGCGCGGTTCTAAGAAATAAAAAATAAATTGTTTATTAATTAAATTTTTCATAATAATAATTAGTAATTTCTGAAACAATAAATTGAAACATAGATAATTATTTTTGCCATAAATTTACTAATTATAAATAAATCTTAAAATATTTAGTTAAAATAAAAAATGATATTTTATCAAAAAAATAATAACTAAATACATCATGCTTATGAATAATTTATACAAAATAGTTAAAAAAAATATTATCAAAATTTCTACAATAATTTTATTCTTTGTTCTCGCTTCAAATAGCTCTTGTAATCAAGAAGATAATAGAAGAAATGGATATGGATTTAAATCGACAAAATTTTACCAAAATTCTAAATAATATTTTAATAAAAATGATTGTTACGAGTTATTTTTTTTAAAAAATTGTTATGCCAAATTCCATTTTTAAATCTTTTTTAGATAATTTAAATTCTAACTTCGTATTTTTTAAATAAAACTCTTAGAAAGCTTCAGACCTATTTTATAATGCTTTGATTTTTAAAGATTTTTATCTCAAAAATATTTTGTTATAATTTGATTTAAAAGTGGGATTTGGTATTAGACAAAAATAGGGCGTAAAGATTTCGTTTAATTTCTAATAATTTTGAAATTTAATTTAAGGATTGAGCTTGAAAAGATTAATATTGCGTATTATCAATAATGAATTTTCTAAGGCGCTCTAACTCTAGCAAATCTTTTCCTTTTACAAAATAATCTTTAGCACCCAAATCAAAAGATTGTTTTTTTAGGGTCTCATCTTCCCTTGCGCTTAGAATAGCGATTGGAGTTTTAATATTCTTATCTTGCGCTTCTTTAAGCATGGCGATTCCTGAAAAATCGAACATTGCTAAATCGAGTAAAATTATTCCGAATTGTTCAATTTTATAATTTTTATTTCTAGAATTTACTAAATCTATAAAATCCGTTCCATTGTTGAAAATAATTACTTGAAGACCGCGATCCTTGACTTCATTTTCAATAATTCTTGCAAAAAGTTTGGCTTGAAATTCTTCATCCTCAACATATAAAATTAATTTTTTTGGAGAAACCAAATCGTCGCTATTCATATGTAAAAATTAAAAATTTAAAGATATAAAAGTGAGCCAAATGCCAATATTTCCAAGTATCAATAAGCGTAAAATCCATTTTAGTTTTGG
>CAMDCJ010000101.1 GCA_945890035.1 Rickettsia typhi | reverse complement strand
CTTGATATTCGTCGTGGCAATGCCATCAAAGATCAAGAAGAAGTTTTAGGCAACGAAACCAAAGTTAAAGTCGTAAAAAATAAAGTTGCGCCACCATTTAAAACCGCAGAATTTGAAATAATTTACGGCGAAGGTGTTTCAAGAATTGGCGAAATTATTGATTTGGGAGTTAAGTTTGAAATTCTTGAAAAATCTGGATCTTGGTATGCTTTTAAAGGCGCTAAAATCGGACAAGGAAAAGAAAATACCAAAGCATATTTTAAAGAAAATCCAAAAATTGCCGCAGAGGTTGAAGATTTAGTTCGCGTCAAACTCGGAGTTAGTAAATCAACAAAAAAATCTGTAAAAGACGAAGAAAGAGACGCTAAAATGGTTAGTACTGAAAAAAAGCGTAGCAAATCTTCAGAATAATTTTTAAATAAGCTAAATTTTTTTTTCAACAAATTTAGCTTATTAATTTTTTTAAAAGAAGCTTTAAAAAAAGTTAAATTATTCAATTTTAGCTTTGAAATATCTTTGATCAAGCGCATTAAATTGTTTTATATTTAGTGCGCTTGCATCATCAAGTTCTTAAAAAACCCAGAGATTTATAGTATAAATTTCTACAAATAACTATTAATAAATTGCCATGAAAAATGAACAATTGCCATACGGAGCTAGGCTTGATAGTTTTTTAAATAAAAACCTTTCTGAAAATAAAAATCTAGCGATTCTAGATTTTGAAGGTTTATTTCCAGAAATTAAAGAGAATAATTTTGACCAAATAAAAACCCATTATCTTGGTAATGAAGATGGGAAGGAAAAAATGATTACCAAGGTTATTAAATTGTTGGACAAATATTTTGCAGACCTAGAGAGTGTGAAAGGAAGAGATATTAATAAAATAAATTTGAAACATTTATAATTGTTGAGAAAGAAGTTCATCAAATTACTAATGCACAATTACATTTTAAAGCTGAAAGATTTAAAAAAAGGCAAAATAAAGAAAATAACAATGAAAAGAATCCGAAATTTACTTCAGAAAATTATGATTCCAGTTTTGAAGAGAGGGATTGTCATAAGATGAGGGAATTTGAGATAAAATGTTCAGACTTTAGAGAGAAAAATACTAATTTTTTTTAATATGCAAAGTAATGCAAAAAATAAGAATGGGAATTTTTTTGAACCAGTTGGAGATTTTGTTGGAGCGGTTGAAGGTTTTTTGCAAAAATTATTACGTAATCCCAGCGATAATGCTAGTAAAGATGTTGAACAGAAAAAAGGGCAAAAAAAAGAATACGGAGAACCGAAGTACCAACAAGATAATAAAAAACCTTCAAATATTTTACAAGACATTATTGATATAATTTGTTGCGGAAGTCGAGATAATAGAAGTCGATAGTTAATTTATTTATAAAACATTTTAAATTCAAAATTATCATTTTAATAAAAAAATTCTTATAGAGTCGATCTAAATCAATGAAGGGATTTTTATCTCAAAAATTTTTGTTATAATTTATCTTGACGAAATGATTATTATTGGCAAAAATATAAAGATTGATTACATAAATATTTTTTAATTTTTATTTAAATTTGTTGTAAATATTATTCTTAAAAAAGCTAATCATTTTAAAATAAATTGACTTAAAAAATTTATCACAAGATGGCAAATTGATTTGCTTCAAGCGAATAATTTTTTCGTTTAAAAAAGCAACTTAAATTAAAAAATTAATTTACAAATACGCACCCGTAGCTCAACTGGATAGAGTATCTGACTACGGATCAGAAGGTTGCAAGTTCAAATCTTGCCGGGTGCACCAAATCAATAGATTGATGAAATCAAGGCAATGTATCAATAAGGATTTTACAGAAAATATCACCATTAACAATGAATTATAATAATTTGTGATTCTTGTTAGATTGTTTTTGTGACAACGCGGACTTCGCCAAAAAAAATAAAACTCACAACTTTTTCTCTATTTTTTAATTATAAAAATAATTTTTAACCCGAGTTAAAGCGCTACAATTTTGAAAACTTTATTGCCTCTAATAACTTTTTACTTGGAAGGTTGGCGCTATAGCTACCATGATTTATCCAAGAGCCGGACTTCAACCAAGGTGTGTTTTGTTTTACAATTTCTATCAAAACTGCGTGCTCAATTAAATACCATTCTTTCCCGCATGGAAAGGACATAAAAATATCCTTATCTAAATATTTTTTATCTATGGTAATTCGTCCTTTCAATTGAACTTTAAGAGTTGAATTACCTTTATGGTTATAAGCTAGAAAATCAGCTCCCTGCCAATCGTCAGCAAGTTTAATACAATTAAAGCCATAATCAGCTAACAATGAAGCAACTTTTTGAAAGTTGTAAATTTCTTTTTGTTTGGCGTTGAGGCTTGAATATTTTATTTTTTCTAATTTCATTTCGATAACTGATTAATTGAATTAAGAAGATTGTAAATCTTTGAATGGCAAGGTTTACCTAAATAATTTCACATACCCCTCAAACACAAAATTACGATTGCGTTTTTGTCCCGTTATTTCTTTCAAAATTTTCAATTTTACAAAATCGTCAATTAAGCGTAAAGCGGTTGAAATGTTGATTTTGAAAAGCTTCACCACATCAGAGCTATCAACCATCGGGTTTGAATAAAGATGTTGCAAAAACTCTCTCGCCATTTCTTGTTTTTTGCCAAGTTTGGCAATTTTTGTTTCCACTTCGCTTCTTAATTTTATGATGTTTTTGAAAGTTTGAATCGAATTTTCTGAAGTCGCGCGCACGCCTTCTAAGAAGAATTTTAGCCATTGCACTAAATCATTGTGAGTTCGAACGCGCGTTAAATTATCGTAATAAAGCGATCGGTGTTTTTCAAAGAAATCAGACAAATAAAGCGTTGGTTTCGACAATAAATCATTGCTAACCAAATAAAGCGTAATCAACAAACGACCGATTCTGCCGTTGCCATCAAGAAATGGATGAATGGTTTCGAATTGATAATGGGCGATACCAATTTTTATTAATTGTGGAATTGCTAAATTTTCATTGTGCAAAAACTTTTCCAAATCATTCATTAAATCGTCGACCGAGTCTTGATGGGGCGGAATAAAAACCGCATCGCGCAAACTCGCGCCAACAATCCAGTTTTGACTTTTACGAAATTCACCGGGAGTTTTGCGATTTCCTCTAGCGCCCCGCATCAAGGTTCTATGTGCTTGTTTTAGCAAGCGATTACTCAGAGGAAGTTTATCCAAAGATTTTATCGATTGATTCATTGCTTCGACATAATTGTGAACTTCAAGCCAATCATCTTTTTTTTCGGCTTCGATATTTTCTTCCTTTTGCACCGCATCATCAATTTTAGTCTGCGTTCCTTCGATTCTACTGCTCTTCGTTCCCTCTTTCAAAATGTGCATCTTGATGAAGAAATCGACATCGGGAATTAACTGCGAAAAGGCATTTAATTCGCCGAGCTTAATATCTGCCTGACTTAGTAACAGTTGAAGTTCGGCGTTGTCTATTAGCCACTCGATATTAACCTTCGATGGCTCAAAGCTTTTATATTGATAACGTTGAATCAGATTACCTGATTTGAAATTAGTAATGCTCATAATATGTTTAAAATTG
Organism: Rickettsia typhi; assembly: GCA_945890035.1. Classification (GTDB taxonomy): domain Bacteria; phylum Pseudomonadota; class Alphaproteobacteria; order Rickettsiales; family UBA1997; genus CAILUF01. The sequence continues at coordinate 618 of CAMDCJ010000101.1, read as the reverse complement.
ATTTGTAGCAACTATAAATATAATTACTTGCATTTCAAGTAGTTTTATGCGATTATTATTATTTATAAATCAGAAATTGATTAAGAAAAAAGGAGATTTAAATATGGAAGAATTTTTTAAGAATTATCAGTATACTTTCTCAGGCATTGGCGCAGTTGGATCGGCTGGGGCTGTAATTATTTCTCTTTGGTTGGCAAGAAAGCAAAATGTGCCCAAAATCGAAGCGACTTTCTCGTTAGCATTTGACATTCAACCATTGTCACCAACCTTACTAAGTGTATCAATAGTAAATAAAGGAATCTTGCCAGTTTTTATACCAAATGGATTTCTTCAATTAAGAATTCCTTTTGGAGGTTTTAAAAATGAATTTAACAAAATTTTAGATTTTTCGTCAGAGGCTTCAAAATATCCATTTAAACTAGAGTCTAGGAAGTCTGAAACTTTTATTATTGGTGAAAAGAATTTTTTATTAAATCAATTTCAAAAAATAAAAAAAGAAGTTGGGTTGCTAAGATTTTATTTTGTAAGAGTTGAGGTAGCCATAGAAGATGGCTCTGTATTTAATGTTAAAGGTGGAAGTAAATTTATTCGGTCCCGAGTAAAAAAATAAATTTATTA
>CAMDCJ010000100.1 GCA_945890035.1 Rickettsia typhi | reverse complement strand
AAGACAATTGGCAACTATTGGTGGATCTTTTGTTAGATCTTCTAATGACACATCTATTGGCGTTATCCCATCTGGAGGGGTTGAACAATCAAATGGAATTTTGATCATACAATCTCTTCCAATCATTTGGAGCCCACTCCCGTCGATATCACCACAAGGATCAAGGGTGTGTTCGGTTTCGGTTTTTTTATTGTAAGTATTTTTTGGTGGCAAATATGAAGTATATATTATATTTTCTGGAAGACCTGTTTTGTTATATAAGATATGAAACTCATTGCCCCATCCGCTATTTCTATAAACCGCCGTTCCCGGAATTTTCATATTTGCCCTAACCTCACTCACAGAGGTTTGACTCGGAGCAGAAGTCCCGCTTATGGGTCTAGGGCCATACCTCTGGGCAGAAGCCTTACCCAAATAAGCTGAACAAAATAAAATGCTTGAAAAAATTAGGGTAAAAATAAGCGTAGAAAAGGCTTTGGAGATTTTATTTCCATTGAAGTAGTTGCTTAAAAATGTATTAATTTTTTTAAATATCATTTACTAATTTACAAAAAAAATCACCGCGCTCTTCAAAATTTTTCCATTGATCAAATGAAGCGCAAGCAGGTGAAAGAATAATATTTTTTTCAAACAATTTTGATGATTTTACATCAATCAAAGCTTTATCGAAAGCGTTTTTAAGCGTTTGACATTTTTCATAATTTACAAAATTTTGTGCCAAAATTTTAGCAAATTCATCGGAAGCTTCGCCAATTAAATAGGCTTTTTCAATTTTTGAAAAATAGGGTTTTAAGCTTTCAATTCCGCCTTCTTTGGCTTTGCCACCTAAAATCCAAAAAATATTTTTATATGATTTTAAAGCGTTTTCAGTTGATTCGGCGTTAGTCGCCTTGCTGTCATTAACAAAACTAATTCCATCAATTGTTGCCACCAATTGCATGCGATGCTTCAAGCCTTTAAATTCTTCGATAATTTTAATAACTTGATGAATTTTTTGTTGATTAAATTGCGCTTCCTTAATGAAGTGGCAACAAGTGATGGCAATAGCAAAAGCAATATTTTGATGATTATGTTTACCTTTTAAAATTGGATTAATTGTAAATTCAAATTTTTCATTTTTAAGATTTATAAAAACTTGATTTTCAATGAAAGCAACGCCATTTTGCGGGATTTTTGAAGTTGAAATTTCAATTAAATTAGCTTGAAAATTTTGGTTATTTTTTAAATCTTCAAAAACTTTTGCAGAGTTTGAATTATCAGTGTCGATAATTGCAAAATCTTGAGAATTTTGATTCAAGAAAATTCTTTTTTTAGAATTTATATATCCTTCAAAAGAGCCGTGGCGATCAATGTGATCTGGTGTGATATTTAAAAGACATGCGATTTTAAAACGCGCGAGAGTTATTAAATCAAGTTGGTATGAAGAAACTTCTAAAATGTAATTAAAATTCTTTTGATTTTGCGGTAAATCAAAGCAAGGAATGCCGATATTTCCACCAATCTTAGAGGGTATTTTAAGATTTTCAAAAATGAAGCCAGTTAAGGCCGTCGTGGTTGATTTTCCGTTGGTTCCGGTAATGCCAATAAAATTATTATTTAAGTTATTTAGTTCGTAAAAAATTTCAATATCGCACGCCAATTGTGCTTGAGTTTTTTGACAAATTTCAAGGATTTTATGAGGTTTTGGGAAGTGCAGGGGGATTCCGGGAGCAAATGAGATTTTAGTATTTTTATCAAAAGAAATTTCAGCACAATTTTTAAAATTTATTTCTGGGTATTTTTGAGCATTTTGATCTATTACCGCTTGGTTATCATCGGTTGCAGTTACATCAAAGTTATTTTGAGCTAGTGCTTTAGCGGTCGAAATCCCTGAAATTCCAAGGCCGTAAACGATAAATTTATACATTAAAATAACTAATTTATGAATTTAAAAATAACTATTAAATTTTAACCTTTTTTTTCTATAAAACAAGGAAGTTTTTTATTTTATTTTACTAATTTTTTGATTGGTTTTATCAAAAAAGTTTTTCTTGTTATTTCGATTTTTTTAAACTAGATTTGCGCGCAGATTTTTATCTTTATATCAAAGAATTTTTATCAAAATGAAAAATATCGAAATCACTGAAAAATTAATTAAAGACCACAATTTAACTGCGGAAGAATATTCTAAAGTTCTTGAAATTCTAGGTCGTACACCAACCATTACCGAACTTGGAATTTTTTCGGCAATGTGGAGCGAACATTGCTCATACAAATCAACTAAAAAATGGCTTAAAACCATGCACACCAAAGCTCCTTGGGTTATTTGTGGTCCGGGTGAAAATGCTGGCGTCATCGATATTGGCGACGGTCAAGCTGTAATCTTTAAAATGGAAAGCCATAATCACCCTTCTTTTATCGAGCCTTATCAAGGCGCGGCAACGGGAGTTGGCGGAATTATGCGCGATGTTTTCACGATGGGCGCGCGTCCGATTGCTAATCTAAACGCTTTAAGATTTGGCGATATTTCTCACCCAAAAACTAAACAACTCGTTAATGGAGTTGTTTCGGGAATTGGCGGATATGGCAATTGCGTAGGCGTTCCAACCATTGGTGGCGAAGTAACTTTCGATAAAAGCTATAATGGCAATATCATTGTCAACGCAATGACGGTCGGCTTGGCGGATCAAAATAAAATTTTTTACTCTGCAGCCTCAGAAGTCGGCGCCAGCGTGGTTTATGTTGGCTCGAAAACTGGTCGCGATGGCATTAATGGCGCAGTAATGGCTTCCGACGAATTCAAAGAAGGCGATGAAGATAAGCGTCCGACGGTTCAAGTTGGCGATCCTTTTGCTGAAAAATTACTTCTCGAAGCTTGCCTTGAATTAATGCAAAGTGATTGCATTTTATCGATTCAAGATATGGGCGCGGCGGGCTTGACCTCATCTTCCTTTGAAATGTCGGGAAAGGGCGGAACTGGCATCGAACTTGAACTTGAAAAAGTTCCTCAGCGTGAAAAAAACATGACTCCTTACGAAATTATGCTTTCCGAAAGCCAAGAAAGAATGTTGATGATTATAAAACCCGAAAGAGAAGATTTTGCTAAAGCAATTTTTGATAAATGGGGTTTGGATTTTGCAGTAATTGGCAAAGTAACCAACACTGATCGAGTTGTCATTAAAATGAATGGTGAAATTTATGCGGATATCCCATCTTCGCCTCTCTCTGAAAGCGCTCCAGAATATGATCGACCTTGGATTTAATAATTTTTTAACATAAATTTATCTCAAAAAAAGATTATTACGACAATCTTATTGATAATTATTTTTTATTCGTAAATCTTTTTTAAAAAAATTGTTGATTTTGCAATAATTCATAATGATTTTTATTTACTAAGAATTTCTCTATTTTTATTTAAAATTTTATGAATCAATTAAAATTAACTTTTCTAATCTTTTTCTTTTTAATTTCACAATCATTTGCAGGAATTAAAGTTATTGAATGGAATGAAGAGGCGCAATTAACCGATTATGGTCGGGTTTCAAAATTCTTTATACATATTCAGGCTGTAGGCTTACCACAAAATGTCGGCATAAATTCATTTTCGATAACTAGCTCATCAAATCGCAATTTAATAATTTCAAAAGTTAGAGTTAATGCTCTTTCTGCACAATCACTTTCTCTACCAAATTCTTTTGAAATATCCTTTAACAAACCTTTGTTAAATAATCAATTTGCTTATATCGAATATGAAGCCAAAGATACCTACGACAAAATCAATAAATATATTCGCCAAGAACCTTTCTACATACCTCAATTTGCTGGTGGCGCCAAGGCTAATATTTCATTAGATTTTGGTAAAAATCATGAATTAATCTCTTCGCACAAAAATATTATCGTTGAAAATAAAAAAGTTTTATTTAAAGGCATAGTTCCTAGCGTTGGTCTTCAAGAAGCACTAAAAATAACTAATTCTTTTAAGAATTGGGATGTTTTAATAAAAAGTAAAATTCTTTTAAATGGTTCCGAAGGTGAGTTAGAAATTACTGCTCCTTATTTATTTAGGGGAGGTGCACAAGAGGTTAAAAATCAAACGATCGGAGCTAATAAGGCTCCAAAAAAACATATCACAAATCGAGATAATGATGTTTTGACTTTTGATATAAAACCCGAAAATAAAGAAATAATTATTCAAAATAAAGCGGTGATCACAACTGGCAAAAAATATGCGGTTGAAAATAATCGTTTAATTGAAAAAT
>CAMDCJ010000099.1 GCA_945890035.1 Rickettsia typhi | reverse complement strand
TCAAAATAAAAAAGTATTAATTTCTGCTTGCGATACTTTTCGCGCAGGCGCATCATCGCAACTTGAAGTTTGGGCGAAGCGAGCAGATTGCGAAATTATCTTACCTCTCAAAGAAGGCGAGGACCCCGCTTCCGTAGCTTACAGAGCGCTTGATTACGCTATAAAAAATAATTTTGATGCTTTGTTAATTGACACCGCCGGCAGATTACAAAATAAACAAAATTTGATGGATGAACTTAAAAAAATTAATACCGTTATCAAAAAACTTGATGCTTCAGCTCCACATTACAATTTACTTATTGTCGATGCTACAATTGGACAAAATTCAAGAATACAAACCGAGATTTTTAATCAAACGGTTGGTATTGACGGACTTGTGATAACAAAGCTTGATGGCAGTGCTAAAGGTGGAGTTATCGTGGCAATTTCAAAAATTTTTGCCAAACCAATTTTTGCAATTGGAATTGGCGAAAAAATTGAAGATTTACAAGAATTTAATGCCAAAAATTTTGCCCAAAGTTTAGTTGAGTAAAAAATTTTGCTGAACGAGTATTATTGTCTTGAAAAACACCTGGTACTTGAAAAACTTCCGGAAGAAGATGTAAATGAGAGAGTTCCTGATAGCGCAACTTTAGAAAGGTCCACATCACTAGGTGTTCGCGTTAGAGATGTGTCAGTAGATGGAGTTTCTCCGCCTCCAGCGAGTCTTTCGAGTATTTCTTGCTCATGTCTTTCGAGTCTTTCGAGTCTTTCGCCTCTTTCGAGTCTTTCTGATTCATATACTCTATTTAATTCCGCTTCTTCTCTATTCTTATAAAGTAGATTACTTTGTTCTGGGTTTTGATACTCTATTTTTACAGCTCCTTGCTCCCGCGATGTATCCTTTTTTATTTCTATCGCCTTTTGTTGTTCTATCGCCTTTTGTTGCTCTATCACCTTTTGTAATTTTATTGATACCTCCTCTAACTGCCGCAATATATCATCCTTTTGTTCTTCTTCTTGCGCCTGCTGTCTAACACCATAGTCTCCTGCTCGTCCACCCGCTGCTCGCCCAACATCTTCTTGCCGAGCTTGTTGCGCATTTGATTGTGGGGGCGCTGATCTTGTTTGGAATTGGCGAGAAAGTGATGCGCCTGCTTCAAACTCTTCATCTCCTCCTCTATTATTACCATTGTTTGTATTCTGTTCTTGAAAAAGCCTAGCAGGCTCAGGTCTAATCATTTCCCTACGAGCGTAATTAAATTCATCATTCGATTCATTATTATTTGCTATTGCCATGCAATCTCCAATATAAATTATAAAAAGATGACCCTTATAAAAAACAAGTGGTTAACCTAAAAAACTAAACCCAAAAATAATTGATTTTATCTAATTAGATTTTTCTGAGTTTAATAACTATTTCCACTCAATTTTTATAAGAGTCATAAAAATCACAAATGCTTTTCGGCATTTTTGATAATATTTTTTTATAGTAAAAATTAATTTTGAAGACACAAAGTTTAAAAGCTTAAGCTTTAAAAAATATTAAAAATGTATCACTTTGCCATAAGCATCAAGAACTGCTTCATGCATCATTTCTGACATGGTCGGATGTGCAAAAATTGTGTGCATTAAATCTTCCTCGGTTAATTCGGCTTGCTTAGCAATTACAAAGCCTTGGATCATTTCGGTAACTTCAGCGCCGATTAAATGCGCGCCCAAAAGTTCTCCGGTTTTTTCATCAAAAAGAACCTTAATTAACCCTTCGGTTTCACCCATGGCGATGGCTTTGCCATTTGCTAAATAAGGGAAGCGTCCGATTTTTACTTTTTTGCCCAACTCTTTAGCTTTCTTTTCGGTTAAACCTAAAGAGGCGATTTGAGGCATTGAGTAAGTGCATCCCGGAATATTTTCTTTTTTAATTGGATGAACTTTTTTGGCATCATATTTACCCATTTTGCTAGCAATTTTTTCCGCAGAAATAATTCCTTCATGCGATGCTTTGTGCGCTAACCAAGGCGCTCCAGCCACATCGCCAATCGCAAAAATATGCGCTTCGGCGGTTTCCATGTAACCATTGGTTTCAATGCTACCTTTATCAATTTTAATTTTAGTTTTTTCCAAACCTAAATTTTCAACATTAGCAACAATTCCAACCGCCATAATTACTTTTTCGGCTTTAATTTCTTCAACTTTTCCAGCGATTTCGATAGTGGCAAAAACCTCGCCTTTCCCAACCTTCAAAGCCTTCAACGATGCCGAAGTTAAAATTTTAATGCCTTGTTTTTCAAAAGATTTGCGCGCTAATTTAGAAATTTCTTCATCTTCAACTGGCAAAATATTTTCCGCCATTTCGACTAGAGTAACTTCGGCTCCCATGTTGCGATAAAAAGATGCAAATTCTGAACCAATCGCTCCCGAACCAACTACGATTAATGATTTTGGCAAGGCTTTGGCGGTCATTGCTTCGCGATAAGTCCAAATATTTTCGCCATCGGGCTCCATGCCTTTGATAACTCGCGCTCTAGCTCCCGTGGCGACTATAAAATATGACGCTTCGATTTGTTCGATTTCTTTAGAATCTTTACTTACGGTAATTTTTTTATTATCAAGAAATTTAGCAAAACCATCGAAAACTTCGATTTTATTTTTCTTCATCAAGCCAGCAACACCCGAACTTAAACGCTTAGAAACCGCGCGCGATCTTTCAATAATTTTAGCAAAATCATGTTTAATATTTTCTGCCGAAAAACCGAATTGATCAAGATTATGCAAAAGATGATTAATTTCAGACGAGCGCAACAACGCCTTGGTTGGGATACATCCCCAATTTAAACAAATTCCGCCCAAATGATTGGCTTCAACGATGGCAACTTTTAGCCCTAATTGCGAAGCGCGAATCGCCGAAACATATCCGCCCGGCCCTGCTCCGATAACACATAAATCAAATTTTTTGGTCATAATTTTATTATTATTTTGTTATTAATTTTCAGATTTTGAATTCATTAATATTTTCGACTTAACAACTTCTTTTATTATATTTTGTGACTCCGATAAGTCTCTTACACACTTGATTCGGTGGCATAATTAATATTCGCTATTCTTTCACGAATTTGAAAAACCTTTAAAATTTAAATCAACACAATCCCGCTGGCGACTCTTTTTTATATTTTATAAATTCGATTAGCAAATTTATTGCAATTGGAATTATTGCTTACAATTCTTTCATTATTAAAAGAAATTTTCCAGCATTATTTTGTTGTAAATATCTAATTTTAAATTCCATTTGTTGTTTGGGCTGAAAAATTTTGCTTTACTTTTTTTAATAAATACTATTATTGAAATCGTAAAGCATTACAATATATTGCTTAAAATTTAGAAATATAAAAATTTTATAAAATTATGGCAGAAGTGAACGGATTAGAAAACTGGCAAAAGATAAAATCAATGCAAATCGCAAGAAAAGATCTAGTAGAAATGGTAATCAAATCTATTGAGAAACGCTGTGCTGTTTTTTCAGATATTAATAAACCTCTAAACCAAAAAACACCCCCATCGAATCCATTACAAGATTTGTTAGAAAAATCACCAGGATTTAATAATTTGATAGAATTTTTAGATGAAGCCTCCAAAAGACTTCAATTGCCAGAGATGATAAAATATGTTGGAAAATTACTCGATGGCTTTATAGAAAAAGATTCCTCTGATCCTTTTGCATTATAAAATATAAAAAATTAAATTTAAATGTAATAAAATTTAATCCAGAAGAAAATTTAGTTAAACAGCTAAAAGAACATAATATAGATTTAGACCTTGTTGAAAAAAAACTTAGGAATCATGCACAATACCTCGACCCAAATATACCTCAATTCGAATTGATAACGCTTCCAGGTAATATAATATTTAATCTAGATATTAATAAATATAATCGCGATAAACAACAGAATCTTAATGAGGGGCCACCTTCAGGGCCACAAAAGAGCAATCAAAAACAGCCTGCTTTGGGGCCGATAAAAGGAATTTTGAGGAGGTCTGCTGGAGAGCAAAACTCCGAAAATCAAGAAAATAGACTTGAGGAAGAGACGCCTACCACTATTCCCAATTACCTTCCCACGCCACTCCCAAAAAAAGGAGTAAAATTTGAGGAGGGCGTAAAAGAAGAAGATGGGAAAAAAGGGGGGCTGGGGCAATGGGTAAGTGCGACAACACAAAGAACCAACGGAACTAACAATGACCAAAGAGGAGGTCGTTAAGAATTTTTCGCGTTGAAAATAATATTAATCTAAACCTAACGGTGCCATGGCCCTAGCGCTTTACGGGCTTAAACCTCTATA
>CAMDCJ010000098.1 GCA_945890035.1 Rickettsia typhi | reverse complement strand
ACGCAGAAGCAATTTAAAAAAACTAGTTGAGAAAATTGATAAAAAGTTTGGTTCAAAACCAACATTAAATTAACAAAGTAAAGTTCGCAAAAAAAACAATAATGGACAGGGTGAGATGGCGTTCATAAATTTTTTTTCAAAAAATTTATTCTCTTGCAATTTTTATATTTTTCTAAGCGAAACTTTGGTTTCGCTAAGAAAAATTACAAAAATTGTCGAACTCAGAGTTCGAACTCAAACATTCTTTTCCACCAATAAAAAAGGCTCCCCGAAGGGAGCCCTTTTTATTGGCGGAGCTGACGAGATTCGAACCGAACCCGTCTCCATTTTTCGCATTCAGCATTTACAAGGCTTCAAGATACCTCAAGCTTAACCGAAAATTTAGAGAAATTTTTGCTGGTATGCTCGCAGTCAATATGTATCAAGCTTCACTACTTTTTGCCGTGAGTTCGAATCTTCCTGCGCTACACAAATTGGATATAATTGGACATTTTTGCGGATATTTGCTGATTTATTAAGCCGATTGCCTTATAGTAACAAGATTGCAGAAATCGCAATGTTTCTACTATGACATGCATTGACTTTTGCATTTTTAATGATATTATAGTCGTATAATTACTATTTTAGCAATTTTTCTACTATGGCAAAGTTTTCAGAATATTTAAAAGATTTAAGAAAATCAGGGCGGCTTTCTTTCACAGTGGATGAGGCTGCGAGCGATTTAAAGATCTCGAAATATAATGCTTTATCTTCGATATGTCGCATAAAAAAACGCGGAGAAATTATCAGTCCGGCAAAAGGATTTTATGTGATAATTCCACCTGAACATCAATTTCAAGGCTGTTTGCCTGCGGCAGAATTAGTGCCAATTTTAATGCAGCATTTGGGAATAAATTATTATGTGGGCTTGCTTAGCGCCGCCATGTATCACGGTGCAACTCATCAAAAGCCAAATTCATTTCAAGTAATTTCTGATAAGCAAATCCGCAAAAGTTTAAAATTTGGGCAAGTAAGCATTGATGTAATTTACAAAAAATCTCTAGCCAATCTTCCCCTAAAAGAAATTGCTGTTGATAGCGGATATTTAAAAATCTCCTCACCGGAACTAACTGCTATGGATTTGCTACTTTACCCTGAAAGAAGCGGCGGGCTAAATCATATCGCAACCGTTCTATCAGAGTTGGTGCAATCAATTGATCTTAAAAAATTGATCGAACTGGCAAAAATTTCCAACCAAAAATTCTGGCTGCAAAAATTGGGATATATCTTGGAAAAAATTGATGTCGAAAATTTTGATCAGAAGCAGGAAATCATTAACGGTCTGCAAGAGTATCTATCTTCGGATAAAAAACTCGTTGCCCTCGCGCCGGAAATTCCAATTAAAGGTTATCCAAGATGTAAGAAATGGATGATTATCGAAAACACTTCAATTGAGAGCGACTTATGACAAATGACGCAGCGAAGCGAGTAATTTGCATAACTCAAAATAAAAATAAAAACTTGTTATGATTCCAAAGATTTTTATAGAAAAATGGCAACAAAATGCTCCTTGGCAAAGCCTTGATATGGTTGAGCAAGACTTAATTATTAACAGGGCTTTGGTAAGCCTTTACCAAAATCAGAAAATTAAAGAAAGCCTGATTTTTCGTGGTGGAACTGCACTCAATAAAATTTACCTCAAACCCTCAGCGCGTTATAGTGAAGATTTAGACTTTGTCCAAACCAAAGCGCAGCCAATTGGCGAAACAATAGACGCTATCAGAATTGCACTTAATTGGCTTGGCGAGCCAAACCGCCTTTTAACCGAGCGATCAGCAAAGTTAGTTTACAAATATACTTCTGTTAACGGCCTACCAATGAAGCTGAAAATTGAAATTAACACCACCGAGCATTTTCAGGTAATGGATATTAACAATGTAGCTTTTGGTTTTGAGTCGCAGTGGTTTAGCGGCGAAAGCATAGTTGTGGTTAATCAGCTAGAAGAGCTGATGGCGACAAAGATAAGGGCTTTATATCAAAGGCGCAAAGGCAGGGATTTGTTCGATCTGTGGATGGTCTTCAGTAAAGATTTAGCAAATATTGACGAAACGCTGAAAATTTTCAAAAAATATTGCGAGCATGGTGGGCTAAAGATTTCCAAAGATTTGTTTTTAAAAAACCTCGAATTGAAGCGCTTAAATAAAGACTTTCAGCTTGATATGAATATTTTGCTGCCTCAAGGGTTTCCGCAAACTTTTCCCATTACTTTTCGCGAGTCAACCAACTGGAATTTTGATGAAGCTTTTGAGTATGTAACAAGTGAAATTATTAACCGAATTTAATCGTGTATGACAAATGACGCAGGCGTGAAACGCCGAGTAATTTGCATGATTCAATAAAAAATAAAAAGATTATCATGAAAAAATCGCTTAAACATCTACCGGAAGGTAAACAAGAAGAATTGCAAAAGATCGTTGCTGCAATTCAGAAAAGTTGCAAAGATGTTGAAAAAATTATTCTATTTGGTTCTTACGCCCGCGGTGATTACAAAGAAAAGAAAGATTTAAAGCCTCAACAAAAAACTGGCCATATTTCTGATTACGATATTTTGGTGGTAACAGAAAAAAAGAAGAGCACCGATGAATTTGTTTCTTGGAGTGGTGCAGAAAAACTAAAACTTAGTGCTCCAGTTAGAGTAATTGCTCACGATATTGAAAGCCTGAATATCAGTCTTGCTGAGGGACAATATCTTTTTACCGATATAAAAAAAGAAGGTATCATGCTTTATGATTCCAAAAAATACAAACTGGCCAATAAGAGAAAATTAAAGCCAGAAGAGAAGCAGAGAATTGCCAAAGATTACTTTGAGCATTGGTTTAAAAAATCTCGCTTATTTTTTAGGGACTATATTTCAAATCTTGAAGAATCTTCAAAAGATAGAAGCTTTTTGGCGCAAGAGGCATTCCATCTACATCAAGCTGCAGAACATTCTTACAAGACCATCTTATTAGTTTTTACCAGTTATAATCCGCAAGAGCATTATCTTGGAATTTTGGGTCGCACAACTTCCAAATATCATTCCGAGTTAGTTAATCTATTTCCTAAAAAAACTCAAAAAGAAAGGGATCGTTTTAAGCTTTTAGATTATGCTTATATTGGTGGCAGGTATGATGCTAACTATCGTATATCAAAAGAAGATTTAGAGATTTTGGCTAAGGATGTGAAGAAACTTATGGAGCTTACTGAAGAAATTTGTGAAGAAAAAATAGTAGGTTTTGACACTTAATTAAAATCACCAATATGACCGAAAATCTAATAACAAAAATAATTGATGAGATACGCAGAGGTGAAGACAACAGTCTTGATGCTTATCTAAAAACTGTTGAGCGCGGAGTGGCCCTGGAAGAAACGCAGACAAAGTTTTATGCTCACATGATCCAGCTTGATGGTAATGGAGGGGTTAGGACTAAGGATTTTATAGAGTTTATCGCTCATCATATTATCGAATACGTCATTCCAAGAAATAAAATTGTTGAAGCAGAAGAGAAAGATAAGAAATCAAAAATGAACACTAATTTAATGAGATTGCGGTCAGATGCGGCAAAACTTTTTACGCCACTGAAGAAGACTGGCGAAGGTGGAGAAATGCTGCTTTTTATTCTCGGAGAAGTTTTGTTAAAGCTTCCTCAATTATTTTGTAAAATGAGCGTAAAAACAAGTGGGGGCGTTGCACCCTTACGGGCGCTATCGCTTCCTTCGGTCGCTTTCGCGTCCAATTTATTAAAAAACGAATTCGTTTTTTAATAAATTGTCGAACTCACGAACCGTGAGTAACGAACTCACACTATCTTTAATGCGGACAGGGTTCGATTACTCGCCTTCGGCGAGTTGCAGATCGCAAGATTTTTGTAAACTCGCAAAGCTCGTTAACAAAAATTATTGCTTCTGTCGAACTCAGAGTTCGAACTCAAACATTCTTTTCCACCAATAAAAAAGGCTCCCCGAAGGGAGCCCTTTTTATTGGCGGACAGGGTGAGATTCGAACTCACGGTACATTGCTGCACGGCAGTTTTCAAGACTGCTGCCTTAAACCGCTCGGCCACCTGTCCATATAGGAAATGTTGTATTAGTTAGAATTAACCATTTTTTTGGAAGAAATCTGAATTAAAGATAATTTTTTAAAATTATTTCGCAAGGTGAAATTTATAAAAATAAATCTTTTATAATCAAAAATTAGCAATGAAAAGTTATTATTTTTTAACTAAAATTAGTAATTTTGGTTAAAAAAATATTTACCAATAAGATAAAAATGTTTTTTAAAATTTGAATAAAAATACTACTTTAAAGATCAAAGTAACTATATAATAGGAGCTTAT
>CAMDCJ010000097.1 GCA_945890035.1 Rickettsia typhi | reverse complement strand
TTTGTTGATTATTTTGTAATTCCTCGATGGTTTTATTTTTGAAATTAGCAATAGGGAGTAAGGACGGAAGATTATTTAAATTTTTAATAACCGCTTGTGTAAATTCTTTTGTTCCAACTTTTTTTGTGCTAGTTTTTGGATTAAAAATATCGGCGGTATGAATGCCATCTTCGATTGTTTTATAAAGAGCGTTACGAATTTTGTTGGCAAAAAAACTTTCATTTAAATGCACGAGCATCATAACTGAAGCTTGAATTAAGCCGGTCGGATTTGCTATATCTTGATTTGCAATATCGGGCGCTGAGCCGTGAATTGCTTCAAACATTGCGTAATCATCGCCAATATTTGCCGAGCCAGCGAGTCCAACCGAGCCAGAAATTTCGGCGGCGATGTCGGAAATTATGTCGCCGTAAAGATTCATAGTAACGATTACATCGAATATTTCGGGCTTAGAGGCGAGTCTAGCGCAACCAATGTCGATTATGTAATGATCAGTTTGAATTTGCGGATATTCCTTGGCAATTTCATCAAAAGTTTTATGAAATAAACCGTCGGTCATTTTCATGATATTGTCTTTTGAAAAACATGTAACCTTTTTGCGTGAATTTGCAGTTGCATATTCAAAGGCATAACGAATTATTTTTTCACAACCTTTCTTGGTAACAAGCTTAAGGCATTGAAAGGTTTGATCAGTTTGGCGATGTTCAATTCCGGCGTAAAGATCTTCTTCATTTTCGCGAATAATAACCACATCCATTTTTGGAAAATTACATTCAACGAAAGGATGAAATGACGAAACGGGGCGAACATTGGAGTAGAGTCCAAGTTTTTTACGAATCGTAACATTTAAGCTTTTATAACCACCGCCTTGTGGCGTTGTAATTGGTGCTTTTAAAATGACCCTTGTTTCATTTAAGCTTTCCCAAGCAGATGGCATTAAGCCAGAGTTGAAGCCTTTTTCGTAAATTTTTTTACCGACTTCGATAATATTAAATTTTACATCAGCGCCAGAAGACCTAATGATTTCTAGGGTGCTATCCATTATTTCTGGACCGATTCCATCGCCAAAGGCTACAGTGATTGTTTTAGTCATTAAAATTTGAAAGTTAAAAGTTTAATATTTATAATAAATTTTTAACGCAGTTCTATAAAACAATCAATAAAAAATTAAATGAAATTTAAGTTCGATGTTTTAAAAATAAGCACAATTATCGAGGAAAAGAGATTAATCTATGGTAAAAAAATTGAAGATTATTTTGCTAAAAATCTAAATATTTTTTTAAATTACTCAAAAACACTTTTTAATAATGAATTTTTCGGATTTCTTTGTTGTTTTTCGATAGTTTTATTAAGTTTGTATAAACGCTCAACAATTGATATTGGGAAAGATTCTGGGCTTTATTTAGAGATTGCACAAAAAATTCTTGATGGCAAAAAATATTATCATGATTTTTTTGAATATAATTTTCCACTAAGTTTTCTGTTATTAACACCGCCGGTTTATGTTGCTAATTTACTTAATATAAGCCCAATAATTATTGCGGATTATTATATAAATCTACTGGCGATTTTATCGCTAATTTGGGCTTATAAAATTTTAAAAAACTCACAAAAAATTAAATCACAAACTGAGTTAAATATTTTAATTATATGTTTTACCGCAGGTTTTTTTATAAGAGGAAAAACCTTAATATTTAACGAATTTTTAACCAAGACATCTTTCTTATTAATTTTTTTCTATCCATTTTTTTCTTATTATTTTTATGGCGTCGAAAAATTAAAAAAAATTCAAAAAATTTATTTAGGAATATTGTCGGGATTTATAATTTCTGTTAAACCAAATTTTATTTTTTTGGTAGCTTTTTTCGAAATTTATAGAATATTTAAATTGCGTAACATTAAGAGCCTGTTTGAAATTCACAATTTAGTTTGTGCATTTTTTGTAATATTATATGCAACTTTAATTTTTATTTTCTTTAAAAGTTTTGTAGATAACTTTTCTTATATGATGACCATTTATTATGAATATAAATATGGCTATCTATTAAAGGAATCTATTCAAAAATATGTTTCAATTTCTTCAAAATTACAGAATTATTATTTAGTTTATTTAGCGCTAATCTTGGTTTATATAAAGATTTTACAAAAAAATGAACTTAAAAACTATTTAATATTAGCAATAATTTCGGTTTTTTTTATTGTTTTTTCAGAGAATTTTTACCTAGATCAAGAGATTATTTTTTCTTCGATAGGATTAAGTTTTGTGATGGTCAATTTTGTTAATTTTCTAAAAGAAAATAAAATTTCAATTTTACAAAATTGGTTATTATTTTTTTCACTCACTATTTTTTGTTTTATGTCGAGTGAAACTTTTTCATTAATCTCTTCATTGCTTTATTATCTAAGTTTACCAACTTTACTCTATTTAATTTTTTTCGGTCATTTTGCGAATTCAAAAAGTTTTTTTTATATTAAAATTCTTCTAACAATTCTGTTTTTTTCTTTAATCATTTTTAGATTTTATTCTTTCGAATTATTTGAAATATTTTTAATAATATTTTTATTAATTATCGCCTTTATTAACCTCAATTTGTTTATAGAAAAATATCGCATTAATAAAAATTTTTTTCATATTATAAATTTTTTAGTTTTTTTTGCTACGATTGGTTTTTTAGGAAATTATTTTAGGGCTGTTTTCGATAGTTATTCTTCAAGCGAATATTATTTTAATCTAAAATCTCCTAACTCCCAAAATCAAGGCTTGTTTGAAATTGCAAAATTAAATTTGAAAGATGATGATAATTTAATTATTTTTGGAGATTATATTGAGAACTCCTTTCCGTTTAGAAATTATGCAAAACTTTACAATGAATCAGAATTTTCTCAATATGATGTTATTGCAACTTCACTAAAATATCCACAAATCCATAATACTAACGAAATTTACAATGACAAAGCTTTTAAAGCTTTACAGAAGCAAATTATTAATCCAAAAAATAAACTAATTATTCTTTATAATGATCGAATATGCACAATAAGTAATGCTGAATTTTTAATCAGAAATGACCCAGAAATAAAAAAATATTTTATAGAAAATTTTCAATTTTTAACGCAAGATTATGAGCTTACGAAGGATAAATCATTTATTCCAAAATATACTAAAGAATTTCTAAATGATGATGAATTTGCAATCGTTAAGGAAATTGATTTAACTCAACCATCAATAAAAAGACGCAATGTTTTTGAAGTATATATTAGAAAATAAAATTTATAAAAATTTCTCTTCAAAATTGTCTTTATCAATTTGGTGTGGATTAATTTTTTTGGTTAGCATTTATATTCGCTCGCTTGCTGATATTGGTCCCGATAGCTCTGTTTATATGGATGTTGGCAAAAAATTGGCACTCGGAAAAGATTATTATCATGATATTTTTGAAATAAATTTTCCAATATTGATGTGGCTTTATGCATTGCAATATAAACTGTCAATTGCGATGGGAATTAGCCCAATTTTAATGTCAGAAATTTTTGTAAATGTCGGTGCTTTGATGGCAATTTTTATCGCATCAAAAAATCTAAAAAGAAGCGAAATTTATAAAGATAAAATTGCTTTTAACTTATTAATAATTTGTTTTTTTCTAGGTTTTTTTGTTCGACCTTACTCATTGCATATTTTTGAATTTGGCACTAAATCGAGCTATTTTTTAATGCTTTTTTATCCATATTTATCATTGATTTTAATTGATAAAAATGCGCTTTCTAAAAAAGATTTAATCATCAAGGGGATCTTGATGGGATTGATTGCATGTCTTAAACCCCATTATTTATTTTTTGTCGCAACGATCGAGATTTATTTTGCGATGAAGCATCGTTCATTTCGTTATTTTTTTGAAATAGATAAACTGATTTTATGTTTAATCGGCATTTTATATTTTGTCTTGATTCAGAAAATTCATCCTAACTTTTTTGAATATGTGGTGCCGATGTGGAGTAGTTATTTTAAAACTTACAGTAGCTTAAGTAAGCTTTTGACTAATTTTTATTCAAATTCGGCGTTCGTTATATTACCATATTTAGGAGCGTGTTTGGTTTATTCGCGCTATAAAATGCAAGAAATTGATAAAATATTATTAACTATTTTTGGAGCTTCTTCACTAGTAGTTTTAATTGAAAATATTTTTACGATTGACCAATTTTCAATGTTTTGCGCAATAAATTTAATCTTAATGGCGCGAATTTTTTTGATTATTTTGCGCAATAATTTTCTAAATTTTTCAGAAAATTTATTCTTCCTGGGATTCTTTATAATTGTCCCTTTGTCGCAATTGGAGTTTATAAGAATGGCTATTTTTGGATTTAGCGGTGTAATCAATTTGTGGTGGATAATGTTGATTTATA
Source organism: Rickettsia typhi (assembly GCA_945890035.1). Classification (GTDB taxonomy): domain Bacteria; phylum Pseudomonadota; class Alphaproteobacteria; order Rickettsiales; family UBA1997; genus CAILUF01. The sequence goes on along the minus strand of CAMDCJ010000097.1, from coordinate 107 downwards.
GTTTTGTAATTTTGTTTAAAAAACTAGATTTTCAATCGAGAAAAGAAATATTTTCTAAAAAAAATATCATAATTTTTTCAATAATTTATTTATTATGTTTTGCCTTG
>CAMDCJ010000096.1 GCA_945890035.1 Rickettsia typhi | reverse complement strand
GTGAACAGAATTTCAAAAAAATTTCAAGAATTAAAATCACAAAATCAATGCGCTTTTGTCGCTTATATTTGTGCTGGTGATCCAGATTATTCAACCTCTCTTAGCTGTTTGAAAAATCTTGAAAAAAATGGTGTCGATATTATCGAAATCGGCGTTCCTTTTCTTGATCCAGCTGGTGACGGTCCAACTATCGAAATGGCTGGAAAGCGCTCTATTGCTGGCGGTATGGACTTACGCAAAACCTTAAAAATGGTCGCCGAATTTCGCGAAGAAAATTCGACAACGCCAATTATTTTGATGAGTTATTACAATCCAATTTTAAAATTTGGGCTTGATAAAATATTTTTTGAAGCCAAACAAAGTGGCGTTGATGGCTTCTTAATCGTTGATTTACCGCCCGAAGAAGAACATGAAATTATCGCCGGAATCACTCAAAATAAACTCGATTTAATTCGCTTAATCGCCCCAACAACTTCGATTACACGCGCGCAAAAAATTCTTAAAAATGCTAGCGGATTTTTATATTTAATTTCGATGCTTGGAATTACAGGGACAAAGCTTGCCAAAGTTGAAGATAACAAAGAAATTTTTGAAAATTTACGCAAAATTACTGATTTACCAATCGTGATCGGCTTTGGAATTCAGGATGAAAATCAGGCCAATCAATTTAAAAAAATTGGCGTTGATGGCGTAGTTATTGGCTCGGCAATTGTTAAAGAAATGTCAGAAAAAATTTCTTTTGATAAAATTTTAACAAATGTTGAAAAAAAAGTTGCACAATTTTCTAAAGCAATTAAATCTTAAAAAAATTTACAATTCTGATTATTTTTTTAAAAAGTTTCTTATGCTTAAAAACATTCATATTAGCACCATAAATTGCGGTATAAAATATCAAAATCGTGACGATTTATTATTGATTAAATTTGAAAATTTAGCAACCGTCGCCGGAGTTTTTACCAGCTCTTCAATGCCCGCCTCACCCGTTGTTTGGTGCAAAAACAACATCAAAAATTTTAATGCTAAAGCCTTAATTGTAAACGCCGGAAACGCCAACGCATTTACTGGCTCAATTGGTGATGAAACCGTTATTCAAACCGCCAATGCCGTTGCCAATCAATTAAAATGTCAGCCCGAAGAGGTTTTTATTTCTTCGACGGGAGTAATTGGTGAAATTTTAGATTATAAAAAAATCACCAATGTTATTCCGCAAATGAGTGAAAATTTTTCTAATCATGACGGCGCGTGGAACAAGGCTTCGCAAAGTATCATGACCACCGATACCAAGCCAAAATTAGTAAAAAAAACTTGCAAAATTCTTGGCAAAGATATTGATTTAATTGGCTTTGCCAAAGGCTCGGGAATGATTGCTCCGAATATGGCAACCATGCTTGGTTATATTTTTACCGATGCCAATATTTCCAAAAATACTTTACAACAAATCTTACTCGAAGCAGTTGAAAAAAGTTTCAACTCAATTACCGTCGATTCAGACCAATCAACCAACGACACCGTTTTAATTTTCGCCGATAAAAGTGCTAATCATCACGAAATTTCTGATTCTCACGACAAAAATTTGCATGAATTTAAAGAAAAATTAAACGAACTTTGTCTTGAACTTGCAAAAATGATTGTGGTTGATGGTGAAGGCGCGAAGAAACTTATCGAAATTATTGTCGAAGGCGCTAGAACCAATGAGCAAGCCAAGGAAGTCGCAATGTCAATCGCCAACTCGCCATTAGTTAAAACTGCGATCGCTGGCTGTGACCCGAATTGGGGACGCATCGTGATGGCGGTCGGCAAATCTTGCAAAGAAACTTCGCCACAAAAATTAATCGTAAAAATTGGTGGACATCCATTAACCAAAGATGGCGCCAAGCATCCTGATTATATTGAAAAAGTTGTTCACGAATATTTAAAAAATTCTGAAGTAACAATTTCGGTTAACCTTGGAATTGGAGCGTCTTCAGCTCTGGTTTGGACCTGCGATTTAAATGAAGAATATATTAAAATCAACAAAGATTATCGTAGTTAGTTTATGAAAAACTCTACCGCAAAAATAAAATTTAATAGCTCACGACATCAACTTTCATCGGCTTTGAACAATCTTGAAAAAATTATTAAAAATAAATTAGAGCACAATATAGATGAAAATAATTTTGCCAATTCGCAAGAAAATTTTGAAGAAGCCGAAATAAAAATTCATCAACAAAAATTACAAATAGAAAATTTATCGAACGAGATAAACAACCTACAAAATAGCTTCAGCGAAGTGTGTAAAGAAAATGAATTTTTGCACAGCAAATCTACGGGAAATGTAGAAAGAAGAATTAAATTTACTGGTCAGGTCAAGGATTTAATGATTTCACTAAATAATAAATTAATATCAATCGAAGATATAATTTCTAAGTCATGATAATTGAAGTTCGAATCGGCAAAAATAAATATAAATTAAATTGTCGCGCCGATGAAAGCGATAATATTTTAGAATATGCCGATCGTCTTGACGCTAGAGTAAAAGACCTCGAAGAAAATCTTGAAGACATAAGTGAAAACAATTTATTGGTGATAGCCGGCTTAATGCTTGAACAAGAATTGCAACAAAAAACTGATCAAATGTCGGGAGAATTAAAGCAACAATTATACACCGAAGATGATCTGTATGAAGCCTTAAGTGAGCAGATGGAAAACATCACTAATTATGTCCAAAAAATTACCGCAAAAATTGAAAATTTGTGAAAGAAATCATTGCAGAAAAACAACAATTAAGAAAATTTTTTCGAGAAAAAAGAGCAAATTTAAGCATTGAAAAAAAACATGAATTATCCAAATTAATTTCTCAAAATTTTATTAATTTTTTACTTAAAAATAATATTGATTTTGCAAATAAAATTTTTGGATCATTCGTTGCCACCAGTTATGAAGCCGATCCGCGCTATATTGAAGAATTTTTAAAAAGTCATAATTGCCAAATATGCTATCCAAAAATAATCGAAAATTCCAAAGTTTTACAATTTATTTATAATGCTCAAAAGCTTGATTTTATAAGCAACGAACGCTTTCCAAAAATTTTCGAACCCGCACATGGCGAAATATTAATTCCCAATTATTTACTTGTTCCGTTATTAGCTTTTGATGATAATTTACAAAGATTAGGTATGGGTCAAGGCTTCTATGACAACACAATTCAAGATTTAAAATCAAAAAATCCCAATTTGAATAGTTTCGGAATCGCATTTGACTCACAGCACTCAAAACAACCCTTACCAACCCTGAAAACCGATTTTCCCCTTGATTCTGTAGTCACCAATCAAAATATTTTTACCTCAAAGTAATTATTTACTGATTGCACAAAGTAAAAAATTTACAAAAAATATAAATAAATACTTGCTAAAAAGAAATTGCTGTATAATTTTATGACCTAGACCCGTTTTGATTCTAGTGAACGCTACTACAAGACGGGTTAAAAAATTAATATTAATCATAAAGAGATCAATTTTATGCACAAAACAGACTTAATTAAAGAAATTGCTAATCAAACCGGACTTTCACAAAAAGATTCTGGCGCTTCAGTAGAAGCTTTCTTAAAAACAGTTGGTAAAGCCTTGAAAAAAGGTGACTCTGTTACTTTGATTGGCTTCGGTACTTTTAAAGTTGTTAAAACAGCAGCTAGAAAAGGTCGCAACCCACAAACTGGTAAAGAAATTACCATTAAACCATCTAAGAGAGTTAAATTCTCTGCTGGTAAAGCATTAAAAGATTCTGTTAAATAGTTTCTTTGTTAAAAAACCCTTACGCTAATCAATGTAAGGGTTTTTTAATTTTCTTTTAAAAAAACTTTATAAATTTTTAATAAAATTCTTTCAAAAGAAAATTTATTATCTAGAATAGGTTTTGTTAAATTTTTTGATTAATTTATTTTATATTTTAATCATCAATATTTATAATGGGTGATTAGCTCAGTTGGTAGAGCATCTCCCTTACAAGGAGAGGGTCGGCAGTTCGAGCCTGTCATCACCCACCATTTGCATTATTTTTTTAAGAGCGGTCTTAAAAAAATAATAGAAAATTTGGTTTTATAATTTATTATTCTTTTCCCTTATGGGGGTGTAGCTCAGTTGGTTAGAGCGCTTGCCTGTCACGCAAGAGGTCGCGAGTTCAAGTCTCGTCACTCCCGCCATTTCATCTTACCTAAAACGATTTTATAAAATAAAATGACTCTATTCCTAGCGCGTGCCGGCAAATTTGGAGAAAATGAAAATTATTTTCTTGAAAATAACGAAATTTGCATGATTTGGCAAGAGTTATCCGATGTCAATTTATCAAATGTTAAAACCCAGGAACAATTAAAAGAAATTCTACTTAACACCTATCAAGAGCAATTAAAATCAGTGCCTAATTGGGCTTCACAAATATGGATTCATCTAAACAAAATGAAGATTGGCGACTTAGTGATTTTGCCACTAAAAAACAGTAGAAAAATTGCAATCGGCAAAATTATTAGCGATTATATTTTTGACCCCAAGAAAAAACCATA
>CAMDCJ010000095.1 GCA_945890035.1 Rickettsia typhi | reverse complement strand
CCCATGGAGCGTGCTCACGACTTGATCCACAACCAAAATTATCGAGTGCGACTAAAATTTTAGCGTTTTTAAATTCAGGTTTGTTTAAAACAAAATTAGTGATTTCATTTTCATTTAAATCATAGCGCATTTCATGGAACAAATTTTTGCCAAGCCCAGTTCTCTTAATGGTTTTAAGAAATTGCTTTGGAATAATCATATCGGTATCGATATTGATTAAAGGCAGTCCAGCTATTATAGATTTAACAATATTAAATTTTTGCATTTTAAAATTTTTTTTTAAAATTATTTTGCCAACTTCGCTTAAAAAAACAAGGTTAATTTTTATTAATTTGATTTAAATCGGATTTGATCTGATTTTTTAGCTCCTCAATCGAGGAAAATTTTTTTTCATCGCGAATAAAATCTAAAAATTCAACACGAATTTTTTTGTGATATAAATTTTTAGAAAAGTTTAATAAATGCGTTTCAAAAAGTGGCTTTGAATCTTTATTATCAAAGGTCGGCTTAATTCCAAAATTAGTGATCGAGTTATAAAATTTATTCTCATCATAAATAAAGGTTTGAGTTTGGTAAACTCCAAATTTTGGTTTAATTAAATTAATTTTATGATTTATATTTGCGGTTTTATAACCAAGTTCTCCGGCGATTTTCTTGCCCTCAACCACGATTCCATCAATCGCAAAATTATGTCCCAAAATCTGATTTAAGGATTTTATTTCACCACTTTTTAAATATTGGCGCGCCAGCGAAGAAGAAATGGTAATTTCATTACTTTTTTTATCGAGAATTTTAATGGGATTTATTTCGTGTAAATCAAAATTATAACTTTCGAGAGTTTTAAAATTTCCTTCGCGACCCTTGCCAAAAGTGAAGTCATAGCCAATAATTAATGATTTAACATTAAATTTATTTATCAATATTTCTTCAACAAAACTAGTGGCGGTTAATGAACTTAATTTATTATTGAAAGGAATTATTATTAAATAATCTAAACTATATTTTTTAAGCAGATTTATTTTGTTAGCAAGATTGGTAATGCGAAAATCGTGATTAAAATCATTTTTACTTTTGTTCAAAAAAGAAATTGGGTGCGGTTCAAAACTTAAAAGCGCCGAAGATAAATTATTTTTTTGTGCAATTTCTTGAGTTTTTTGAATAATTTTTTGATGGGCGAGATGAACTCCATCAAAGTTCCCGATGGTTAGAGATAATTTTGGTAATTGATGATTGATTTGATTTAAATTACGAATTAAAATCATACTTTAATTTAAAGTTTTGAATAAATTTATACTATTTTTCATTTTAGAAATGATAAAAATAATGATTAAAAATTTAAGAAATTTTTCTCAAAAAATCGCTAATTTTGTAATTAAAAGCTTTTTTTGTTTGATTATTTTTGTTAATTTTGCACAAGCCGACGAGGTTTTGCAACATAATTCTTCAACAAATTTTCAACATGGGATTTCAATTTTCGGCGATTTGAAATATTCCAAAGATTTTAAAAATTTAGAATATGTTGATATCAAGGCCAAGAAGGGTGGCGAAGTTCATTTCGGAGTTGAAGGTGGTTATAATTCATTTAATAGTTTTATTTTAAAAGGCATCGGTGCGCAAGGTTTATCATATCTTTACGACAGCTTGATGGAGGCGACCGACGATGAAATCGGTTCGCGTTATGGCTTGATTGCCAAAGAAGCAAAATTGAGTCAAAATCGCTTAATTCTTGAATTTAAATTGCGCGAAAATGCCTATTTTCATGATGGCAAAAATATCACCGCCGATGATGTAATTTTTACTTTTAATAAATTAATTGTCGACGGCCATCCGTCTTACAAAATGAGTTTTCGCGATGTAAAAAATGTTGAAAAACTTGGAAAATTTCATGTAAAATTTAATTTTAAAAATAGTAATAATCGTAATTTGCCTTTGATTGTTGCTTCTTTGCCAATTTTGCCAAAACATTTTTATGAAAAAAACGATTTTTCAAAATCTTCTTTAACGATTCCAATTGGCTCTGGGCCATACAAAATAAAGGATTTTATCGCTAATCGTTATGTCGTTTACGAAAGAAATAAAAATTATTGGGGCGAGAATTTACCAATCAATATTGGGCGCTATAATTTTGATAAAATTATTTTTGATTATTATCGTGATAACAATGTTTTGATTGAAGCTTTTAAGGCGCAAAAATATGATTTTCGTCAAGAAAATATTGCGCGCAATTGGGCCAATGCTTATAACATTAAAGCGGTTGAAAATGGTGAAATTATTAAGCGCGAAATCGAGCATGAAATGCCTGCGCCGACTCAAGTTTTTATTTTAAATTTACGCAAAACGCAATTTCAAAATCATGCTTTGCGCAAAGCCATTACCCAGGTTTTTGATTTTGAATGGCTTCGCGATCATATTTTCTATGGCTCTTACAAACGCAACGAAAGTTATTTCACAAATTCCGAATTTGCTTTTACTAATTTTAAGCTTCCAAAAACTACGGGCGACGGCATCAATCGGCAAAATATTATTATTGCTCAAAAAATTCTAGCCGATGCGGGTTATCAAATTATTGATCAAAAATTAATCGATCCAATTACAAAAAAAGCGGTTTCGATTGAATTTATGATTGACCAAAAGGCCTTTGAAATGGTCGTCGCGCCTTATTTAAAAAATTTAAAAAAACTTGGAATTGATGCCAAAATGCGCTTTGTTGAAGAAAATCAATTTCAGACGCGAATAAATAATTTTGATTTCGAAGTGATGGTCGGGGTTTATCCGCAAAATATAATTCCCGGTTCAGAATTATATGGCTATATTCATTCTTCGCAAAAAGATATTAAGGGCTCGCGCAACCTTGCCGGGCTTGATGATAAATATGTTGATGAATTAGTTGAAAAAATCTCTAGCGCTCAAACAAAAGATCAATTAAAATATTTTTGTAAGAAACTCGACAAATATTTACTTGAAAATTATTTTGCAATTTTACAATGGCATAATAACAAGCATCGCGTGCTTTATCGTGATATTTTTGAATTTCCCAAAACTTCGCCAAAATATTCTTTGGCGATTGATAGTTGGTGGCTAAAACCATCTAAACTACAAAATTGATGTTAAAATAGTTTAAATAAAATTAATAACCAAAAATAATAATTTATGTTCATTCAAACCGAAGAAACGCCAAATCCGGCAACATTAAAATTTATTCCCGATGGTCATGTTGTTTTAAAAAACGGCACGGCAGAATTTAAAAATCAAAAACAAGCGGAAAGCAAGTCGCCATTGGCTTTACAGCTTTTTACAATTACTGGAGTTGAAGCGGTTTTTTTCGGACATGATTTTATAACCATCACTAAATCGGGCAATGCGGTGTGGAAATATTTAACTAGCGAAATTCAAGCAGTTATCATGGATTTTTTTCTTACTGGCAAAGAGCCGATGTTTGAGAATAAAGAAAATGAAAATAGTAATGAAGCAAATAAAAATTTGCCGGAAGAGGGCGATAGCGAAATTGTTAAACAGATCAAGGAATTGATTGAAATTAAGGTGCGTCCAGCGGTTGCTATGGATGGCGGAGATATTATTTTCCATTCATTCGAAAATGGCGTTGTTTATTTAATGTTAAAAGGTTCATGTTCGGGCTGTCCAAGTTCAACCGTAACTTTAAAAAGTGGCATTGAAAATATGTTGAAGCATTATATCCCAGAAGTTGAATCTGTTGAGCAAGTTAGCGAGGATTAATAAATTCTTGTTATTTTATAAAAACTTTACGAAGCATATTTTTCAAACTACAATAAAGGATTTCTCATCTCCTTTAGGTTTTATTTAGCGCTCGAGTTTTTTCAAAACCAGCGCTCTATCATCCAAATTAATCCATATGGCAAGGTCCCCAAAATTTAATGCAACTTCTCCTTTCTTAAATTGATCAAAAATCACATTTGAAACTTGTTTTAAATGTGATAAAATAATCAATCAAATTAAGGAGAAATTTATATGCCAAAAGGAATTCCATGTTTAACAGAAATTCAAAAGCAAGAAATCATTAAACGAGTAACTGATAAAGGTGAGCGCGCGGTTGATTTAGCTAAAGAGTTGATCCAAAAATAATTTATAACTTGCTTAAAACCAAAGCCAATCAACATCAAGCAATCCTTGAATTGGCAAAGCTCAAACGAGAAAATGAAGCTTTAATTTCAATTATTGGTTCTTTGGTAGCCGAAAGTCGCATAGGGAAAAAAAAGAAATAAGCGAGAGGTTATTTTGGATTATTTTTCATCTTCAAAAAAGGCACAAGTCAGCAAATCTGTTGCTTTCAGCCAAGGTTGCAGTTTCTCGCAATTCTCTTTATTATAAACCAAAACTTCCAGCAAAAGATTTAATTTTAAAACAACATGCAACGCCCCCATTTCCCAAACATTAAATAACTAATCTCTCACGAATAATCATTGTTGAATGTTAAAGTAAAAATTCACAAAATATAAACACCACCATGCTAATTCGCGTGAAACTAATTTTTGCTATTATGCAAGTTAACATATTTC
>CAMDCJ010000094.1 GCA_945890035.1 Rickettsia typhi | reverse complement strand
TAGAATAATAACGCTGAAGAATTTGTTGCATAGTTGTTGAATAATTTATTTATTAAATAAGAGCTAAGAGAATTATATTTGCTTTATAATTTGCATATCTTATTTGTAAATAAATATTGTAGGGGTGTAAGCCCTCAAGGGGGGAGCTATGACACCGAAAGCGCTGAAACTATTGCAGAAAATTTTAGGTATGTAAAGCGCCCAAAAAAATAGCCTAAAACTCATCGCGGATGTCGCGATTCATTCGCTTTCGAAGCGATTCAAATTCTCCCTAAATTTGCTTTGGCAAATTTAATGTGTAACAAATACCGCTTCCAATCTTAAATCAGGCGATTGAATTTGAAGGCGAGTCTGCGTAAGCCTACTAAATGTAGGCGCGCAAAGACGAGTTCCGCGAAATTCATTCGCATCATTTAAGAGTGGAAGATGGTATTATTCTTGGGAGAGTTTGCGGACCTGATCATCCGCAATTAAAGCATTTACAAACTCGTCAAGTTCGCCCATCATAACCTCGTCAATCCTATAACTCGTAAGATTAATTCGATGGTCGGTGATACGACTTTGTGGAAAATTGTAAGTGCGAATTCTTTCACTACGATCGCCACTGCCGACCTGCTCTTTACGCTCCAGCGCTCGCTCTTTTTCCAAGCGCGACCTTTCGGCGTCGTAAATTCTTGAACGCAAAATTTTCATGGCTTTTTCGCGATTTTTAATTTGCGATTTTTCATCTTGCATCGAAACCACAACTCCGGTCGGAATATGCGTGATTCTAACCGCCGAATCCGTCGTGTTGACCGATTGTCCTCCGGGACCCGATGAGCGGAAAACATCGATTCTTAAATCTTTTTCTTCGATTTTAATATCAACTTCCTCGGCCTCAGGCAATACAGCGACAGTTGCCGCCGAAGTGTGAACTCGTCCTGCGCTTTCAGTTTCAGGGACGCGTTGCACGCGATGCCCACCTGATTCAAATTTTAAACGCGCGAAAACTCCGCGACCGGCAATGATTGCAGACGCTTCTTTGTAGCCTCCAAGCCCCGTATCAGCAATCGCCAAAATTTCAAATTTCCATTTTTTCTTTTCGGCGTAGCGTTGATACATGTGAAAAAGTTTATAAGCAAAAAGTGCCGCCTCTTCGCCTCCCGTGCCTGCCCTTACCTCGATAATCGCGTTTTTTTCATCAGCATTATCTTTGGGTAAAAGTGTGATTTTAATTTGATGCTCAAGCTCGGGAACTTTTTTCGAAAGTGTAAATTTTTCTTCCTCGAGCATGTCGCGCATTTCTTTATCGAGAGTGTTATCGGCAAGCATTGCATCGACATCTTTGGCCTCTTGTTGCGCAATTTTATATTCGTGAATCGATGCCACAACTTCTTGCATATCAGAATGCTCTTTAGAAATTTTGGCAAAGTTCTGCCCTAGATTATTCGGGTCTTGAAGCTTTTTTTCAAGCTCATTAAATTTAGCAACAATGCTATCAAGTTTTTGATTTAAGGACATAGTTTATTTTTTGTTAGTTCTCAATAAATTTAATAAAAACTCTTTAATATTATCAAATTCCTTGTGATTATAATTGATAAATTCATTTTTGAAATTTGTAGATGCCTCTCTTTGCGATAAAGTGGCGATATCCTTCACTCCCTTAAATTCTTTTTTTGAAATTTGCGTTGATAGTAAAGCTTGAAACTTATTTTTATTTTTAACATCTTCCAAATTACAACATTCAAAAAATTTTGGAACACAAGTTTCAAGAATTTGGCGATATTTATTATTGTCAAATGTTTTTAAAATTAAACTTTCTAAATCTTGTTCAAACAAATAAATTGAAGTTGCGATAGATATTGGCTTAGACGATAAAATTGGTTTTTTATTAATTTCATTTTCAACTTTCGGAATAATAAAATTAATGTCCTCATTTTTTTTATTTAATTGCTCTAGGTCTTTAACTATTTCTTTAAATTTATCTTTTTTCCCATCGCCATCAAAAATAATTGCTAAATTTTTAACATATTTTTTAAAATTACTATCTTTAATGCAACCATGTAAAGATCGTTGATCGACTCCTAAAATACCTTTATTGCCACCAACTTCATGAACATAAATTTTATCATCAATTTCTAATTTTTTTAAAAAAGAAACTATAAATTCTAGATCATCTTTTCCCTCTACTAAAATTGCATTATTAAATTGAAATTTATCAGGTTTTATTGGGTTTTTTAAATTTTTTTTCATAATTAACGAATTTCGTAGTGATTGTCGATCATTGTTTCAAGCTCTTCTTGAGAGATTTTGGTTTGTAAAATTTTGCCATCAAATTTTTCTAATCTTACAACTTGCAAAACATCTTCATATTTATCATTTAAGGCAATTTTACTAATATTTTTTAGACTATCATATGAATGAGTTGTAGCAAATAATTGAATATTATATTCTTCGCATAATTTAATAATTTGCTCCCAGAATAAATCTTGTTTGTCATGATATAAACCATTATCGATTTCATCGATGCATAATATTTTTAACTTGTCTGATCTTTTACTCATTAACTCCGCTGTAAGCAATATATCAAAAAACTTTTTAAAACCATTACCCATATTTGAAAGATTTGTTTCATATCCTTCTTTTTTAAAAAACAACAAATCTTCCCCTAATTTGGTTCTAATATTTGTTATTTCTGGATCAAATTTTTGTAATAATTTTATGTATTTTGCCTCAACTTCAAGCCCACTATTTTCAATAATTTTATTCCATTTTATGGTCACTTCCTTGGTGCTTGGAATGCTATCAAATAAAAGCTCTATATCGTACTCTTCAAAGCCATCGATTGATGATTTTCCAGCCCCACTATTGCTAAAACCAATTTGTTGGCTTATTTTTTTATATTTATAATCAACAACAAAAGTTTTAATATCTTCCTTGAAAATTGGCTCCGCTTCGCCTTGGTATCGCCTCATGGCATTTCTATTTAAAAAAATATCATCTTTTGAAATCGACATAGAAACATCAATGATTGAATCATTTAATTCGGAAGATATTTGAATTTTATTTAAATCGGTTTTTTTCTTGTGAAATAAATAATCAAGTTTAGAAAATTGAAATCTGCCAGTGCTAATTCCAATCATAGCAGAATGTCTATAAATTATCGATTCTCTTGATTGAACAATATCTACATAATTTCTCACCGTTGGATATAAAAACCCAACAGCCTCTAACACACTACTCTTGCCCGAATTATTATCACCGACGAAAATATTCACTCTTTTTAAATCTTTAAGGTGAAAATTTTCGAAACAACGAAAATTTTTAATCGTTAAATTTTTCAAGATGTTTTTTTTGCTGGTTTTTTTTGCCATAATTTATAAAAATTAAAGAATTATTTTGGCATAATATCAAATTAACTTAATATAATTTTTCTTGCCAAAATCATTAAATGGTGCTTTATTAAAAGCCATTTTAGCATAAATAGCAATATTTTATTTGGCAAAATTAATTCAATTTTTTAATCATGACCGCAAATTTTTATATCACTTCGCCGATTTATTATGTAAATGATTCGCCTCATATCGGACATGCTTACACCTCGATTGCGTGCGACGCCATGGCGCGTTTTCATCGCTTAAAATCGCATCAAGTTTTTTTCTTGACGGGCACCGATGAGCATGGGCAAAAAGTTGAAAAATCTGCCTTAAATAAAGCAAAAAATCCGCAACAATTTTGCGATGAAGTTTCGCAAAAATTTCGTGATTTAACCAAAACTTTAAATCTCTCAAATGATGATTTTATTCGCACCACCGAGGAGCGACACAAAAAAACCGTCGAAAAATTTTGGAATATTTTAGAAAAAAATGGCTTCATTTACAAAGATGTTTACGAAGGTTGGTACGCCGTTCGCGACGAAGCTTTTTACGGCGCCGATGAAATTGTTGATGGCAAGGCACCTACGGGCGCCGAGGTTACTTGGCATCGCGAAGAAAGTTATTTTTTCCGCCTTTCGGCTTTTCAAGATAAATTACTTATGCTTTATGAGGCGGCTCCCGACTTCATCCGCCCGATTTCTCGCCACAATGAAATCGTCAATTTTGTTAAATCAGGCTTGAAAGATTTGTCAATTTCTCGCACCTCTTTTTCATGGGGAATTAAGGTTCCAAATGATGAAAAACATGTGATTTATGTATGGCTCGACGCCCTGACTAACTATCTCTCAGCCCTTGGCTTTGCTGAAGAAAGCGTGAATTATAAAAAATTTTGGAACGACGCTTCGCACTCGCCACTTCATATTGTCGGCAAAGATATCGCAAGATTTCACGCCATTTATTGGCCGGCTTTTTTAATGGCCGCAGAAATTAATGTACCTTATGGAGTCTACGCCCACGGTTGGTGGACCAATGAAGGACAAAAAATTTCTAAATCTGTCGGCAATGTTATCGACCCACTCACCGAAATTCAGTGGATTCAATCTTTTGGTTGCGAAAATGCGACAGCCGTCGATTATTTCCGCTATTTTTTATTACGCGAAGTGCCGTTTGGCAATGATGGCGACTATTCGCGCACGCATTTAATTACCCGCGTTAATGCTGAGCTTGTCAACAATATTGGCAATCTTGTACAAAGAAGTTTGGCGATGATTTACAAAAATTGTGACGCCAAAATCCCTGCGGGAGTAGAGCATTCGCATACTCACATCGAGCCTTTTATTGAAAATT
>CAMDCJ010000093.1 GCA_945890035.1 Rickettsia typhi | reverse complement strand
GGTTAAAGCCGAATCGTTCTAAATTGCCGTAATCGCGAAAAGTTTGCGATTTTTCATAAAAACCATTGAATCGAAGCGACAATTTGTCGTTAATTTTTTCGCTTAAATCGGTTTGCAAACGACGATTTTCGAAGGATCCGCCCGCTAAAATAATTTGTCGTTTTTTCACGCCATCGGCAAATTTAGAAACTCGATTAACCAAGCCACCAGCGCCACCGCGACCAAATGCCAAAGCGTTGGGACCGTTCAAAAATTCAACTTTTTCAATGTTATAAAAATCACGAAAATATTGCATATCATCGCGAGCGCCATCGATAAAAAAATCGGCGGTTGATGTGTTGCCACGAATTGAAATTTGATCGCGATTGCCTTCGCCTTGTTGAATGTTGACGCTTGGAATATAAAGAGTCGCTTGCTCCATATTCACAATATTTTGATCGCGAATTTGTTGCTCTGAAACCGCATTGATAGCTTGCGGAATGTCGCGCAAAATTTTGTTGGTGCGAGTTGAGCTGTTTATGCTTTCAGCTTTATAACCATCTTGATTTTCGTTGGTGGCGGTGATGGTGATTTTGGGTAAAATATTATTTTCGGAAATATTTTTTAAAGATTCGGGGGAGGGCGATTTTTTTGCCAAAATTTCGGTGCAAAAAAAACCAAAAATAATTTGTAAAATTAAAAAATTTCTAGAAAAAAAATTTAAAAAAAACATGAAAAATTATAAAAAAAATTTGAAATAAAAATTGCTAATTTTGTAGATTTAAAATTTTATTTTAAAAGTTATAGAGCCCTTGAAATAATAGCTTTGTGAGGTAAAAAATTAATTTAAAATTTGCAATAACGATTATCATTATGCCAATATTTCTTTAAATAGCAAATATTTTTTTAAAGCTTTTCTTTTTTATTAATTTTATATTTTTTTAAAGTTTTTAAATCGATATAATCTAAAGCTTTTGAGTTGGTTGATTCTAATTTTATTTTTGGAGCGACGCCAGCCTCGTGAGCTTCAAGCCATCTTAGAGCGCAAAGGCACCAGAAATCTCCGGCCTTCAATCCTTTGAAATTATAATTTGGTGCTGGAGTTATCAAATCATTGCCTCGCGATAAGGTAAATTGTAAAAATTCATCGGTAATTTTAGCGCAAACAACATGCGTGCCGACATCTTGAAAATTAGTGTGACAAAATCCATCGCGAAAGTAGCCTGTTATTGGGTCGAGACAGCATGATTCAAGTTTGGTGCCAAGTACATTTTTAGCATTTTCTTTAAAATTTTCATTCGGAATTTTTGTCATATTTTCGAGAGCGTAAGAATTTTTTGAGAATAAAATTAATAACAATAAATTGATTATTATGTTAAATTTTTTTTGGTAAATTTTATTTAATATCATTTATTTTTTTTCTCCTTTTTTACATTTTTCAGAACAAAATTTAACATTGTCCCAATCCCTTTCCCACTTCTTTCGCCAAGCGAAAGGTTTTTTACATTTTAGGCAAATTTTTTGTGGTAAATTGAGTTTTTTATGTGTCATTTTTAATTTAATTTATCATCATCGCCAATTTTCGGAAGCGCTTTAAAAGCCTTGAGAGCCAAGTCTCGCGACTCGTCAATTTTTACAATCGGATGCGGATAATTTTCGCCTAATTTAATTCCAGATTTTTCTAAAATTTCCGTTGGCGCTTCCCAAGGTTTATATAAAAATTTAGCTGGTAAATTTTTTAATTCGGGCACGAATTTGCGAGTATATTCGCCGTCGGGATCAAATTTTTCGCCTTGTAAAATTGGGTTGAAAATGCGGAAATATGGCGCCGCGTCTGCTCCGCTTCCAGCGACCCATTGCCAACTTGCTGAGTTGCTCGCCAAATCGGCATCGACTAAACAATCCCAAAACCATTTTTCGCCTTCGCGCCAATCAAGTAATAAATTTTTTACCAAAAATGAGCCGACGATCATGCGCACGCGATTGTGCATTTGACCGGTTTGCCATAACTCGCGCATGCCGGCATCGACAATCGGATAACCGGTTTGACCTTTGCGCCAAGCATGCAAATAATTGGCATTTTTTTGCCATAAAAAATTATCAAAACGCGGTTGAAAATTTTTGTCGGGCAAATGCGGAAAATGAAAAAGTAAATAATAAGAAAACTCGCGCCAACCAAGCTCGCTTAAAAAATGATCGAGATTTAATTCGCCATTTTTTTCTTGATAATTTTCTTGAGCAAAATGCCAAATTTGATATGGAGAAATTTCTCCAAAATGCAAGTGCGCAGAGAGTCTAGAAACATTATTTTGCGATGGAAAATTGCGTCCATCTTTATAATTTTGTAAATTATTTTTAACAAAATTTTGCATTTTTTTGTAAGCAAAATCTTCGCCGATTTGCCAATATTTTTGCATTTCTTGACCCCAATTTTTAGTTGGCAAAAGTTGTAAATTTTCTAATTTTATTTTGTTATTTTCGTCGTAAAAAATTTTAAAATTTTCAGGTTTTGACAAAGGTTTTCGAGGCGCAGTTTTTTGCAAGCAACCCCTGCGGTAGTAAGGTGTAAAAACTTTGTAAGGAGTTTTATCGCTTTTTAAAACCTCGTGCGGTTCCCATAATAATGAGCCGTTAAAACTTTGAACAACAATATTTTTTTGTTTAAAAAATGATTTTATTTCACGATCTTTTTGAATGCGGAGCGGTTCATAACAGCGATTCCAAAATATTCCAGCAATTTCAAAATCTGTAACTAAATTTTCTAAAATTTCTTTAGCGTCACCACAATAAAAATTTAATTTATTATCGAGAGATTGGTTCAAAGATTTTAAGCTGTGATGAAGCCACCACTTGCTTGCGGAGCCAATTTTTCTATTGTCGCCAACTTGTTCTTCAAAAATATAAATCGGCATGACGACGCCATTTTCAATTGCCGTGAGTAGGGCGGGATTGTCGCTAATGCGTAAATCTTGACGAAACCACATGATGAATTTTTTATTCATAAACTACAAAACTAAATTGATTTTTTGATAAAAAGAACAAGAATTATAAAAAAATTTTATAAAAAATGCTTCTAAAAATTAACAATCTCAATATTAGTTTTATAAATCGCAACCAACAAGAAAATTTAGTGGTTAAAAATTTTTGTTGTGAGATTAAGCCTGCTAAAATTTGTGCTTTGGTTGGGCAGAGCGGATCAGGAAAATCAATCATTGCGCTAACTATTTTAAGATTACTAAATAGCGCCAAAATAACCGGCGAAATTTTATTTGAGAATCAAAATTTGTTGCAACTTGATGAAAAATCTTTGCAAAAAATTCGAGGAAAAAAAATTGGTTTTATTTTTCAGGATCCAAACACCGCGCTTAATCCCCTTCATAAAATTGGCAAACAAATCGCCGAGGCGATTAAAATTCATAATCCTAAAATTACCAAAAATGAATTAAAAAATCGTTTACATGATTTAATGCGCAAAGTTGAGCTCGAGTCTTTGATTCCTAGGTTAAATAGTTATCCGCATCAACTTTCGGGCGGTCAAAAACAGCGCATAATGATTGCGATTGCCATCGCCAATAATCCACAAATTATTATTGCCGATGAGCCAACGACGGCGCTTGATGCCATCGTCCAAAATGAAATTCTAAAATTGTTAAAAAATTTATCAAAAAATTTAAATATCGCTATTTTGTTAATAAGCCACAATCGTAAAGCGGTGGCGAAATTAGCCGATGAAATTATTGAAATTGGTGATAAGCTTCATAATTTGGAGACGAGCCAAGAGCATGAAAAACATGACTCTAAAGACTCTGAAAAAATTTTAGAAGTTAAAAATTTAACGGTTAAACATAAAGAATTTTATGCCAATAAAAACATCAATTTTTCTTTAAATCTTAATCAAAATTTGGGAATAATTGGCGAGAGTGGATCGGGAAAATCAACGCTTGCCAAGGCTTTGGTTAATTTAATAAAATTTTCGGGAGAAATAAATTTATTTGGTTATGAAAATTGGCAAAAAAATAGCCAAGAATTGCGTAAAAAAATTCAAATAATTTTTCAAGATCCATATTCGAGTTTGAACCCGCGCATGAAGGTTTGCGACATTATCGCCGAAGGTTTAATAATTCACAAAAGTACTTCAAAAAATTTTGAAAAAGATGTTCGAGAAATTATGCAAGAAATGAAACTTGATGAAGTTTTATATGATAATTTTCCGCATCAACTTTCGGGCGGACAAAGGCAAAGAGTAGCTTTGGCGCGAAGTTTAATTTTAAAGCCGGAAATATTAATTTTAGATGAACCAACTTCGGCACTTGATTTTGTTACGCAAAATGACATTTTAAATTTACTAATTTCTATTCAAAAACAACAAAAAATTTCTTATATTTTGATTTCTCACGATTTAGAAGTTATCGCTAAAATGAGTGATTTTGTCGCAGTTTTGAAAGATGGTGAAATCGTTGAATATAAAGATAAAAACTCGATTTTTTCACAATCAAAAAATGATTATGTTAGAGCTTTATGTGGCTATAATTCTGCAGTTGAATTCTAAAAATCTTTTCGTTTACAGATTTTTAAAAAATTTCCAGCGATGTTTTTTTAAATTATCAAATTAGAGGCATAATTAAAAAAATGGGATGATGGAAACCTATTTTTTTCCCAAATTTTTTAGTAAAAATTTGACTGCTTTTTTCTTCCGATTTTGGTCTAATCCACGATGCATTTTTATTCGCTCTTTTACATGA
>CAMDCJ010000092.1 GCA_945890035.1 Rickettsia typhi | reverse complement strand
AGTTTCTAGAATCTACTCCCCCTCAAGGGGGGGAGCTACAGCCCGTATGCTTTACGAAATCAATCGCAAAAATTAACTTTTTTTACAAAAAAATTAGGGAAATTTTTGATAAAAAATTCATAACCTTCTTGTAAATTCTTTTCATTATCAAAAATTGCAAAACACGAGCTTCCGCTTCCCGACATTTTTGCGCAAATTGGTGAAAATTTTCGCAAATTTTGCAAGATTTCTGCTATGGCTGGAGCCTTTGAAATCGCCGGCTCTTCCAGATTATTATTAAATTTTTGTAAAATTTCTTGAAAAGAATTTTCTAAAAAAAAGCTTTCTGAAAATTTTTCTGAAAATTGATAATTTTTTTGAGTAAAATCTTGAAAAATTTCTTTGGTTGAAAGGTGAATTTTAGGATTAATTAAAAGTATTTTTAATTTCTCAAAATCATTTTTAAATTTAAAAATTGGCATTAAAAATTCTCCCCTTCCGCTCATCAAACATAATTCTTTTTCAAAGAAAAAAGCGATGTCCGATCCAAAATTTAACGAAATTTTTTGCATAGCGCTTGTAAATAATTTTAAATCAAAAATTTCATTTAAAATTTTTATAAAATAAGCGCCGTTGGATGAGCCTCCGCCAAGACCCGCGCCGACGGGGATATTTTTTTGTAATGTGATTTTTAAACTAGAATTGATGTCAAAATTTTTTACAAAATAATCAAAAATTTTGGTAAAAAGATTGTCTTCGATGTTAATAAATTTGGCAAATTCTCCATTAATTTCGAGAGAAAATTTTGTAGATTTTTCAACTAATAATTCGTCAAATAAATCGATTTTTGTAATTAGAGATTGTAGTTCGTGAAAGCCGTCGGATCTTTTGTTTACTATGTGTAGAAATAAATTAATTTTAGCGGGGCAGTTAATTTTAAAAGACATTATTAAAAATTATTTTACGCTTAAAACAACTGCAAAATTATTATCATTTCTTTTTAAAAATAAGAAAACTTTTTTATTTTTTCGATAAGAGTCTTTTACTAATTCTTGAAAATAATCAACCGAATTGATGCTACTTTGATTGATAGATAAAATTATATCACCAATCATTACGCCTTTATCATAAGCTTCGGATTTGTTGTTAATATCATTGATTACCAAGCCACCATCGATAATTGCACTTTTGTTTTCAGACAAGTTCATGCCAAGAATTTGCAAGGCTTTTAATGCGGGTTTTTTTTCAGAAAGTTTTGGATCGTAACGCTTAGAATCGGTTTTTACTTCATCTTCATTGGCTTTTTCAATCGCAATTGTCAGGCTTTTGAATTTGTCACTTCGCCATACCACAACTCTAACATTTTTACCAATTGGTGTGCGCGAAACTATTTTTGGAAGAGATTTCATGTCATCAACATCCTGTTCGTCAAAACGAACTATAACGTCAGTTGGAAGTATTCCAGCTCTATCCGCTGGACCATTAACAACAACATCACTTACGAAGGCGCCACGAATTTTTTCTAAGCGCAAGGATTCTGAAAGCTCGGGAGTTAAATCTTGAACTGAAACACCAATCCATCCGCGTGAAACTTCGCCTTGATCACGAAGTTGTTGAATAATTTGAACTGCGTTTGATGACGGGGTTGCAAATCCAATTCCAACGCTTCCGCCAGAAGGCGAATAAATTGCGGAACTTATTCCGATTACTTCGCCGTTTGAGTTAAATAATGGTCCGCCTGAGTTGCCTTTATTGATTGCGGCGTCGGTTTGAATATATTCGTCAGATTGACCATTTTTTATGTCGCGTCCACGAGCAGAAATTATTCCAATTGATACAGAGCCACCTAGTCCGTATGGATTGCCAATTACGATTGCCCAATCGCCAATTCTAGCTAAATTTGAATTGCCGAATGTAGCATATTTTAATTCTTTGGTTGGGTTTATTTTTAATAAAGCGAGATCAGTTTTTTTATCAATACCAATCATTTTGGCTTTATATTTTGAGCCATCATAAAGGTTAACATTAATATCGTTTGAATCTTCAATTACATGACCGTTAGTAACGATGTAACCATCGCTTGAAATTATGAAACCAGAGCCAATTGAAGTGATTTTTTTTCTTGATTCCGCTTCGCGATTTGATAATGAGTCGCCACCTTTTTTTAAATCTTCTACTATTTGTAATTTATCGTCATTGAATGAATTTGAGGCATTATATTGATCTTGGGATGTCGAGATGTTTACAACTGTTGGCAATAGTTCTTCTACGGTATCGGCAAAACTTGGAATGATTTGATTTTTGTAGGGTAAATTTTGATAAATTGATCGAGCTTTTTTTTCTTTACGAATTTTTACAACATTGGTTTGGGCGCTTGATGAAGATGGTGAAAAAAATGATAAAATAATTGTCGATATTAAAAAATAGCTAAAAAAAATTCCTTTCATGAATTATTAATTTTTTGAGTTATTAAAATATTTAAAAAAATCACTGTCGGGCGAGATTATCATTTTAGTTTTATCATTGCTAAAGGCGGTTTTATAGGCACTCATAGAGCGATAAAAATCAGCAAATTCTGGATCTTTGCCAAATGAATTTGCGTAAATTCTGTTCGAGTCGCTTTCGCCATTACCGCGAACGATATCGGAATTTTTCTTAGCTTCGGCAATAATAATAGTTTTTTGTTTATTGGCTTCAGCACGGATTTTGTCAGCTTCTTCGGCACCTTTAGCGCGGATTTCACGAGCTTCTTTTTCGCGTTCAGTTTGCATCCGAGCGAAAATTGCGTCAGAGTTTTCTTTTGGCAAATCAGCGCGCATGATCCGAACATCGATAATTTTTATACCAAAAATCTCAGAAGAAGAGCCAACTGCATCTTTAATTTTTTTCATAATGTCGCCACGATTTTCAGTAAGCAATTCATTTAGAGTAACCTCGCCAATTACTTGACGCAAACTTGAATCAAGAATTCCCGAAAGCTTATTGGATAAGCCATAAGAACCACCAACCGTTGTATAAAATTTTAGTGGATCAGTAATTTGAAATTTAGTGAAAGCGTTGATGATCAAGCGTTTTTGGTCGGAAGCGATAACTTCTTGTTCTGGAAGGGAAAGGTCAATAATTCTTTTTTCAAAAAAAATAGCATTTTGAATAAAGGGCATTTTAAATTTTATTCCTGGAGTTTCAATGACGCGAATAGGTTCGCCAAATTGTAAAATCAAAACTTGTTGGCGCTGATCAACGGTGAAGAATGAACTTTGAAGTGCTATTAAAGCTAATGTGGCAATTATTAGAATTTTTTTTGTAGATTTATTCATATTTATTTGGTATTTGCTGGTTTAACGCTCTTATTGAGCTCATTCAAGGGAAAATATGGCATTACACCTGATTTTCCGGCACTTTTGTCGATATAAATTTTATCGGCATCGCCATAAATTTTTTCCATAGTTTCGAGATAAATTCGACGCTTCGTAACTTGTTTAGCTTTCGAATATTCGTTGTAAACCGCCAAAAATCTTGAAGCTTCACCTTGCGCATTGGCGACGACTTGTTTTGAATAAGCTTCCGCTTCTTCTTTCATTTGCGAAGCAGTTCCTCGTGCTCTAGGAATTATATCATTGGCAAAGGCTTGAGATTCATTAATTTCTTTTTCTTTGTCAGCTTTAGCGGTTTGAACATCGCGAAAAGCTGCGATTACTTGTTCAGGCGGATCAACTCTGCGCAATTGAACTAAAACAATTCTGATTCCAGCTTTATAAGTGTCTAAAATTTCTTGGAGAAGAGTTTTGACATCTTGTTCAATTTGCATTTTACCATCTGATAGAGCTTGAGCGATCGGCGTTCTAGCAATAATTTCGCGCATGGCGCTTTCTGCTGATTTGCGAATTGATTGATTGGGTTCGGCAATATTGAAAACATAATCGCGAATATCAGCGATTTGCCATTGAACTTGGAATTGAATATCGACAATATTTTCATCGCCCGTGAGCATTAGGCTTTCAGCGTTAAAATTGCGGTCATCTGAATCACGAAATTTTTTGTTAGAAGAAAATCCAAATTCTTCGGTATTAACATTAGTTACGCTTTTTTTGATTACTTGACCAAAAGGGAAGGGAATATGGTAATTCAAGCCTGGTTCAGAAATTTTATAAAATTTTCCAAAATAAAGGGTTACGGCATTTTCATCGGGATCAACTTTGTAAAAACCAAAGCTTAGATAAACTAAAACTACCACTAAAAATATTAGGCCGATGCTTGATTTTGTTGGATTTTCTTGAGTTTTAGTGTTATTGGTAAAATTTTTAATTTTCTGATTAACTGCTTTAAAAAATTTAGTTAAAATATCTTCGTAATCAGGTTTGTTGTTATTGTTAGAATTGTTGTCGGAGTTGTTGCCGAAGGGATTCTTAGAAGATTTATTCTGAGAGTCTTCTCGAGCTTTTTTATTATTTGAGTTATCGCCATTGTTAGAGCCATTATTCTGACCCCATGGACCCCAAGGTCCGCCTGAACCGTTAGAATTCTTTAAATTAGTAAAAAATAGCCTTAGCATCGAAAAAAATATTTGAAATTATTAATTGTTTTGGTCATATTAATAATATTCAATAACAAATTCAATTAAAATTTTTAGATGCTAAACCAAGATAATAAAACCTTAAAAGATTTCATGGAAAAAATTCCTGATGTTGTGGGAGTTAAAAAAATTATTTTAGTAGCTTCTGCAAAGGGTGGAGTTGGCAAATCA
>CAMDCJ010000091.1 GCA_945890035.1 Rickettsia typhi | reverse complement strand
CCCCCACGGCTAAAAGTTTTAACTACCGTTAAAACATTTTAGCCCCTCTTCGCTAAAAATAGCCGTTTAGGCTATTTTTTAAACGCGAAGAGCCCTCAAGGGGGGAGCTATGGCACCGAAGTCTTTGCGAATGTGATCATAAAATCTAGGGAAGTAAACCCTCAGAAAAAAAGGGGGGGGGAGCTATGGCACCGAAAGCTTTGAAGCTATTACAAAAATTGTAGGGTTGTAAGCCCGTCGAGCGGGGGAGCTATCGCCCGAAAGTTTTACTTTGAGCTTGACAAGCGATTAGTTTTTTGAGAAAATTGCCAAAAATAATTCACAAAATCTCACCTCCATTTATTTTTATTAAAAACCCTTCGAACCCGCTAATAATAAATATAAATTACTAATTAATTTTTAAATAATATGGGATTTTTAAATAAGATTTTTACGGAACAAAAGCCCGTTGCCCAATCGTCAAATTATGATTTTCAAATAGATAATTTAGAGGTTTTGAAAAAAAATCTTAAACTCGAAGAAGAGGCATTAAAAAAAACTATTTCACAAAATTTTAATTTCGAAAATGATCATAAGATTGATGAAATTAAAAATTTAATGAAAACCAAAATCGATGAAAAAAATCATGAATATCATCGCAATAACACCTCCGATAGCAAAAGATTTCATGACATGGAAATTAAGCTGGGCGTTGATGAAATTGAGATGATAAAAGATAATTTTGAACATGATTTGGACGAAAAACTTACTCATTTTAAAAATGAAATTAGCGATAAAAAAAAGCAAATTTCTGAAATCGAAAATTCAATAAAATTATTTAAGCTCGAAAACAATATTAATCGTCCGGCGATTTATCCCTCTAAGAGAAATAAATGTTTTACTTGGATTACAATAGCTCTTTTAATGCTTTTTGAAATTTGGTTTAGCGGAAGTTTTTTTGCTAAAGGCAATGAATTGGGGTTGATGGGTGGCATCGCTTTTGCCTCGGTAATCACATTAGTTATGGTGCTCGGCGGTGCTTTTTTAATAAATCTTTTGTATAAATTTACTTTTGTTAAAAAACATAAAAATAATTCTAAAAAATATTGTTTAACAACTCTTTTTTTAGGTTTAATGATAATTTTAATTATATTAAATATACTTATCGCTCATCATCGCGAAGAGGTTGCTAATCTGAATCCAACCGCATTCACTTTTGGCAAAATCTTTGAGCCAATTAATGAATTTGATTCGATTTTATTAATTGTTTTTAACTTAACTTGCTTAGTGATTTGTTCTTATAAATTATACCACTTATCTGAGCCATTCCCAGAATATGAAAACCTTGATCGTAAACATAAAAAAATATTACAAGAATTTAATGATTTAAAGGATGATAATCTTGATTATTTTGATTCAAAAAAGAAGGCGATAATCGAAGAAATTGAAAAAAAATATCAACAAATTGCTGGCAAAAGTTCCGAACTTCAAAATATGTATAATCGTGAAAAAAAATGGCTAAAATCTTATCCTGATTATATAAAATCACTCGAAAATCAAGCTAATTTATTGATTAAATTTTATGCCGAAATGTTGGAAAAAAATGGCAATAAAATTAGCGCTGAACAACCAAAAATAACTCTTGAGAAACATGAATTAGAGACTATCGGGATTGATTTTGAAAAATATATTGAGAGATTTAAAAAAGAATTTGCCGACGCCAAAGAGCCTTACATAAATTCTATAAAAAAAATTAACGAAATTTACAAAAAAAACTTTAATGAATATCAAAATTTTATTCAATTATGAGCTATTATAAAAATTCTAAAAATAGAAAATCGAAAGAAGATGAAGTTCCGTGGATTCCTTTATTTCTAGTAGTTTCAATTGTTTTTATATTAATTATTTTCTTTGCAAAAAGTTATTTGTCAAAACAATCGCAAATTGATAATATTGATAAAGAAACCTTCTGTAGCATCGATAAGATTGATCAGTTAACGATTTTTGTGATTGATACTTCGGACAAATTAACGCCAATTCAACAAACTTCGCTAAACGAAAAACTGTGGAATTATGTAAAAAATATCGAAAAGAATAATCATCAAATTCAGGTTTTTTCAGTGGATAAAATTAACGAAAAAATCCTTGAACCAATTATAAAAATTTGTAATCCAGGAGACGAAAAAGAGGTAAATTCATGGACTGGAAATAAAAAAATTACTCGCTTAAATTTTGAAACAAAATTCAAAGAAAAAATTGATAAAATATTTACTGATTTATTAAATAAAGAGGCGAGCGATAAGTCGCCGATTATGGAGTCTGTTCAATCGGTGGCGGTTAGTCAATTAATAAAAAATGAAAATAATGAAACGAAATTTAAAATTATTTTAATATCAGATTTATTGCAAAATAGTGAAAATTTTTCTTTTTATAAAGGCGATTTTAATTTTAACAAATTTTATAAAAGTGATAATTTTAGATTTTTAAAAGCGGATTTTAAAAATGCTGAAATTGAACTTTATTTTTTGAATCGCAAGAAAGATATTAATTTACAAAATGAAAGCTTGAGAGATTTTTGGATAAAATATTTTCAAGAGCAAAATGCTACAGTAACAAGGTTTTTACCAATTGAGGGTTAATTATGAATAATGATAAAATGAATTTAAAATATAATCACATGTCCAAAAAAATGTTCATTTTTTTTGTAATTTTTGGCTGTCTTTTTATTTGGCTTGCTAAAACATTGGCGATTCCACAACTGATTATAACGCCTCTGGTTGTTGTTCTCATACCGCTTTATTGTTTTTTATCTTTGAGAAATAAAGAATTTTTTATCAAGGAAGATCAAGTCGGTGACAACGCTTATTACATGGGATTTTTATTTACCTTGGCGAGCTTATCTCATGCTCTTTTTACTTTTAATAAAGGTGGTAATGAAATAAGCGAGATTGTTGGAAGTTTCGGTGTTGCTTTATGGTCAACGATTGCTGGCATTGCTTCTCGAGTCTACATAGCTCAGCTTCGCCAAGATATTGTTGAAGTCGAAGAGGATGTTAAAATTAAATTATTAGAAACTTCAAATCGATTAACTAGCGAGCTTAATCAAATTTCTTTTAATTTGAATAATTGCGCGCGGACATTGCAAAATTCAATTGAAGAAAGTTATCAATTTGCTAATGAAAAAATTCAAAATAATTTAATTAAAATATCCGAAAATTTTGCTAGTAAAATTTCGGAAAATATTGAAAAAAGTAACGAAATTTTTAATCAATTTAAAGTCAATTCTGATAATATCAACAATCATTCAAAAACTATTATAAAAACTTTTGATGAAATGGTCGCAAAGCTAGAGAATGGAAAGATGCCGACTGATATTATTTCAAAAAAAGTTAATGAAATTTTCAACGAAATCGAAGATAATTTTAACAAATCAAATAAAATAATTTCCGCACAAAATTTAATTAACGAAGAAACTACAAAACAATCGCAAATTCTTAATAAAAATTTTGAAAAATTAAGCGATAATATTAAAAATAATAATCAAGAATTTGTTGAATTTAAAAACGAAAATCATCAATTCTTGGAAAATGTAAATAATATAAATAAGAATATTGAGAATTTAACAAATATAAGTAACGACCAATTAGCAGTTTTAAATAAAAATAATGAAAAATTGATCGATGCGTTTTCGGCGTTGGCGACCAGAATTGAAAATCAAAATATCGCCAATAATTTTCAAATTTCAAAGCAGAAAACTATTAGCAAATATAATTTTATCAAAAAATTTATTAATCGTAAACGAGCTCAATAATGTCGAATAAAAAAGATTCAAAATCCTATGCAAAGGGCGTAGTTCTTGGGCTTACCATGGCAGAAATTGCGTTATTAATAATTTTTATTTTACTGTTAATTTTCACTTCAATGTTGAAAAAAGAGCATGAATTAAATGATATTATTAAGAAAAATGAAGAGGCGATAAATATCATTTCAAAATTTATTACTAACGAAGACAAAACAATCAATGATGAATTAGTTAAGGCGTCGCAAACATTGCCTGAATTATTAAAAAAAGTTGAGGAGAAAAATTTAAAAAATAATCCTGACGAAAATTTGTCGCAAATTTTAGAGCGAGCCATTGATAAGCTTGCTTCGGCGAAGGAGATGGAAAATAATAATGAGAATTTGCCGATAGAGAAAAAATATGAAAAATTACTCGAAGAAAAGCAAGAAATAACTTCTAAATTATCAAATCTCGAAGGACAAAATAAAAATTTATTGCGTCAATGTAAGGGCGTTGGCTTTCCGCCATGCTGGGCTAATTTAAAGGGTTCGCCAGAATATATTTTTAACTTATATTTACGAGATGAGGGGATATTTATTTATGATAATAAATTACCGAATCGTCAAGCTGATCAAGCAAAATTAGATTTATCGAGAATAAGTTTCGAAACACCTTTGAATCCAGAAAATATGATATACCAAACCTTGCCATTACTTGATTATGGCAAGCAAAATGATTGCAGATTTTTTGTGCAAATTATTGACGAAACCGGGGTCGATAAAAAAGAATTATACAAAAATTTAAGACAGACAATTGAGACTAATTTTTATATTTTGAAGAGGAATTAGTAAGATTCGTGGTGTTCAAATTATATTTTTTTAAAGCCAAATTTCTAATTTAAAATAATTATTATCAAGTATTTTTATTTTCATTATTCTTCTACATCACGGCATAATTAAAAAAATGGGATGATGGAAACCTATTTTTTTCCCAAATTTTTTAGTAAAAATTTGACTGCTTTTTTCTTCCGATTTTGGTCTAATCCACGATGCATTTTTATTCGCTCTTTTACATGAGAAAAAAGTCCTTCTAGTTGA
>CAMDCJ010000090.1 GCA_945890035.1 Rickettsia typhi | reverse complement strand
ATTGTAATTTCAGTTCAGCGTCATGATTTCGATCATTCAAAGCTTAAACCAAACGCTATTTTTTTAGCGCTTTTAAATCCATATTTTCAAAAAGAAATAGTAAAGAAATTAGCAAATTTTGATATAAATGTTTTTGCTCTAGAGTTGCTTCCAAGAATCACTCGTGCGCAATCGATGGATATTTTATCTTCGCAAAGTAATTTAACGGGCTATCGCGGGGTTATCGATGCTGTTTATGAAATGAATAATTCCGTGCCAATGATGATAACTTCGGCCGGCACAATTTCAGCTTCAAAATTTATGATTCTTGGCGCTGGAGTTGCTGGTTTGCAAGCGATCGCCACCGCCAAAAGAATCGGCGCAATTGTCTGCGCTTTTGATGTTCGAGCTTCCGCAAAAGAACAAGTTCAAAGTTTGGGAGCTAAATTTATCGAAGTAAAAACTGATGAAAAAATCGATGGCGTTTATGCCAAGGAAATGAGCGAAGAATACAAAATTAAGCAACAACAAATTCTAGAAGAAACCATAAAAAATCAAGATGTTGTGATTTCTACGGCTTTAATTCCGGGGAAAAAAGCACCAATTTTAATTACTGAAAAAATGGTCAATTCTATGAAGCCTAATTCAATAATTATTGATTTAGCAACGGTAAACGGAGGCAATTGCGAGCTAACGAAGTCAGATAAAATAATTGTTCATAATAATGTTACGATAATTGGTTATGAAAATTATCCAAGTCGCATCGCTTTGGATGCAAGTAAATTTTTTGCAAAAAATATTTTAAATTTTGTTGAGCTTTTAATTGATAAAGATAAAAATTTAATTCTAATAAACAGAGATGATGAAATCATCAAATCAACATTAATTTGTTCCAACAAAACCATTATCAACGAAAACTTTCTAAACTAAAATGATTGATAACGAAATTTCTCAAACTGTCCCAGTTAAATCTTCAAGAAAACCTAAAAGCCCTATGCCAATTAAACTTGATATTCCTCAGCCTGAACTTATGAAGCCTAAAATCACCATATTTGGTGTTGGTGGAGCGGGTGGCAATGCCCTTAACAATATGATTCGTTCAAATCTTGAGGGGGTTGAGTTTGTTGCTGCGAATACTGATTCTCAAGCTTTGTCTCATGCTTTAACGCCGGATCGAATTCAGCTTGGTGCGCGCACCACAAAAGGCTTGGGCGCAGGCTCATTTCCTGATCGTGGCAGAATGGCCGCCGAAGAAAATATTGAAGAAATCGAGAAACATCTTGAGGGCTGTAATATGGTTTTTATCGCTGCCGGTATGGGTGGCGGAACTGGAACTGGCGCGGCTCCGGTCATTGCAAAATTAGCTCGCGAGCGCGAAATTTTAACGGTTGGTGTAGTTACTAAACCTTTCCATTTTGAAGGAAAATATCGCATGGAAACCGCTGAAGCAGGAATCGAAGAATTAAAAAAATATGTCGATACTTTGATTATAATTCCAAATCAAAATCTTTTTAGAATTGCCAATGAAAATACCACTTTCGAATCGGCTTTCAAAATGGCTGATGATGTTCTCCACGCAGGTGTGCGCGGTGTAACCGATTTAATTACTATGCCGGGTTTGGTTAATCTAGATTTTGCGGATATTCGCACCATCATGACCAAAATGGGCAAGGCGATGATGGGAACTGGAGAGGCTACTGGCGAGAATCGCGCTATTTTGGCGTGTGAAGCTGCGATTGCGAATCCGCTTCTTGATGATATTTCGATTAAAGGTGCCAAAGGTGTATTGGTTAACATGACCGGCGGTCCAGATATGACGCTATTTGAGGCTGATATGGCAGTCAATACAATCCGTAAAGAAGTTGACCAAAATGCGAACATTATTTTTGGTTCGGCTTTTGATGAAAGCATGAAAGGCAAAATCAGGATTTCCGTTGTGGCAACTGGTATTGATAGCGAAGAATTCCGTCGTGAAAGTTTTAAATCTAAAGAAACTAACGAGCCTTCGCGCTTTAAGGCTGTAGTTCCTGAAACCGCAAAGCAAAATTCTAGCAAAAGTTTTTTTGATCCGGGAATTTCGGCAAAACCTTCTAAATTAGATGTTGAAGAGATAAGTGACGAAAATTTCAAGCCAAAAAAGATTTTTAGTAAAGAGGAAAATTTAAATTACGGTAAAGAATCTGAAAATCCTACGCCAAGGACCGATCAGGAAAATAAACAACAAACGACTGTTTCAAATTTTTTCAACGAAACTTCTTCAACGTCAGTTCCAGTAATTCCTGTTCAAGCGCCTCCAGTTCAGGATAAATCTCAAGTTCAAGAAGAGGAAGAAGAAGAGTGGCATGAAGAAGTGGCAGTTAAATTTGAAGAAAAAATTATTGAAAAAGCACCAGAGCCAAAAAAGCCTGTAAAACCAGCAAAATCAACTGAAAAAACTAAAAAAGATTCGGGTGGATTTAGCTTATTTAGCTTTATGAATAGTAAAGAAAAAGCTGAAGAGCCTTTGACAAATTCTGATAACAAAGTATCGAGCAGTATTTTTTCTGAATCTGAAAAAATTTCCGTTGATTTGTTAGAAAAAAATGAAGAAAAAACCAAGAAAATTAAACTAATTGGCGATCAACAACCTGAAGTTAAAATCTCTTCTCAAGAAGCTGAAAAAAAACGTCAACAATTTTTTGGCAACACAATTTTTGATGAAGAAACTGGATCGAACAATCAAGAAGAAAAATTTGATGATGATATCATTAATGTTCCCGCTTTCTTTAGAAGAAAAAAATAATTCTTAACTCAATTTATGGCGCAAATCTATTTAATTTCTCCGCCACAAATTGAGTTAAAAGACTTCTCTACAAATCTCGAGAAGGCATTAAAAACTGGGCTTGTTCCAGTTTTCCAACTGCGTCTAAAAAATTATTCCCCATTAGAAATTAAAAATTTTTCTCAAGAAATAAAAAAAATATGCGATAATAATAATTGCCAATTTTTGTTAAATGATTTTTATGAAATTGCCTTAGAAATTGGCGCTTCTGGCGTCCATGTTGGAATCGATGATAAAAAAATTACGCAAATTCGTCAAAATTCGCCAAAAAACTTCGTGATTGGAGCGAGCTGTTATGACTCAAAACACTTGGCGATGGAAGCTTGCGAGCAGGGGGCGGATTATATTTCGTTCGGAGCTTTTTTTGAAACTCAAACTAAAATTTCACGCGGTAAACCGAGTTTTGAAATTCTTAATTGGGCAAACGAAATATTGAATTTTCCAATTGTTGCGATTGGTGGAATTAATGATAAAAACTGCGGAGAATTAGTAAAAAATGGCGCAGATTTTTTGGCAGTAATTTCTTATGTGTGGCAACATCCGCAAGGTGTCGAAGTGGCATTAAAAAATCTTCATCAACAATTATAGTTTTTTATTTTAAAAAATTATTTGTAATTTTCAAAAAAAATTATTTCCAAATCTTAATTAAACTCTTGATTGTAAATTCGTTTTTGACATATTTATAAAAAATAAATTTTAACTCAATTTAAAGATTATGCCAAAATTTGATTTGCCTTACGTAAACGCAGTTTCTTCTCATAAAAAAATTCTTTATAAAAATGCTCGAATTGTCGATCCTAAATCTAATTATGATGAAGTGGGAGAATTGTTGACGATTGGCGATAAAATTGTCGATTTTGGTAAAAATTTAAATATTAATGCCGATGAAGAAATCGATTGCAAAGGCTTGGTTCTTGCTCCCGGATTGATCGATATCCAAGTGCATTTCCGCGATCCAGGGCAAACCCACAAAGAAGATTTTGCTTCTGGAAGCGCTTCGGCAGTGGCTGGAGGTATTACAACCGTGGTTTGTCAGCCTAACACCGCGCCAACTTTAGATTCAGTCTTAACTTTTGAATATTTGCGTTTAAAATCACGCGAAGTTGCGCATTGCAATGTTTTGGCTTATGGTTGTATTAGTAAAGCTATGAAGGGTGAAGAGTTGGCCGACATGCATTCTTTAAAAGAAGCTGGCGCAGTTGGCTTTACTGATGATGGTTTGCCCGTTATGAACGCCAATTTAATGCGTCGCGCCTTTGAATATTCTAAAAATCTTAATGTTGTTATTGCTCAACATGCCGAAGATTTGAATTTAAGTAATAAGGGTTGCGTTAATGAGGGAAGGGTGTCTCTTGAGCTTGGAGTCCGAGGCATTCCAAATATTTCAGAATCGGTAATTGTCGAGCGTGATTTGGCAATTTTAGAAGCAATTGGCGGGCGTTATCACCTTTTGCATTGCTCAACAAAAGAGGCTCTCGAGGCGGTTAAGCGTGCTAAGGATAAGGGTTTGAAGGTCACTGTTGAAGTTTCTCCGCATCATTTTACCTTAACCGATGCACAAGTTTTAAAATCGGGAACTTTGGCGAAAATGAATCCACCGCTTAGAAGCGAAAATGATCGCTTGGCTTTGATTGAAGGTCTTCGCACCGGCGTTATTGATGCCATCGCGACTGATCACGCTCCACATGATGAGACTTCAAAAAATAAACCGATTGAAGAGGCGAGTTTCGGCATTGTTGGCGTCGAAACCATGTTGCCACTTTCATTAATGCTTTATCACCAAAAGATTTTATCGCTTCGTGATTTGCTTGCGAAAATGACATGCAACCCCGCTGAAATAATTAATTTTGACGGCGGAGAAATCAAAAAAGGCGCTAGAGCCGACCTCGTTTTAATTGATTTAAATCACGAATGGGAAATTGACTCGCAAAAGTTTTTTAGTAAATCTAAAAATTCTCCATTTGATGGCTTTAAAGTCAAGGGCAGAGCAGTTTTAACAACGGTCGCCGGAAAAATAGTTTATAAAATAAATTAAATTTTTAGTAGTTTTTTTGTTATAAAATTTAATAAAACATTGAGGCATAATTAAAAAAATGGGATGATGGAAATCACTTTCAAACCTACAATCACATGATCTAGTAACAAAATCTTATATTTTTTTTATAAGATATGCTATTATTTGGTTAAAAAAATGATAAAAAAAATGCTTAAAATGCGGTAAATTTT
>CAMDCJ010000089.1 GCA_945890035.1 Rickettsia typhi | reverse complement strand
TTAAAAATCGACGATTGAAATAATTACACAAAAAGCCGAAAACCGTGTAAAAAATAGTGCCAAATAATAGCGATGAGAATAGCATTGAAGCCTCGCTTGGCGTCATGCCAATTTTGATTCCATAAATAATTGAAAAGGCACTACAAGATGCCATTATATAGCTCATGGCAAATCCAGCGAAGAAAATTTTTGGAGAATTTTTTATATAACGCCAAATGGCGACTTTCTTTTGTTCGCGAACGATTGAATCAGCTTTTTTCAATCGCAATAATGGAATTGTTGAAATTAAATAAAGTATGCTCGCTAGTAAAAAACTATAAAAACTATCATTGGTTTTTATTAAATTTAAAAGGATGGGACCAAAAGCATTGCCGAGGGCGACCAAGGTGATGCCAATTGAAATTATTATCGAACGAATTTTTGGCGGTGATAAATCGATCATGATGGTGTTGCGCGTGACGGCGGTTGTGAAGAGTGAAGTGCCAAGAAAATAAATTATAACTATCCACAGCCAATAAAAAACAAATTTGAATAATAATAGTGAGCAAATCGAGGCAACGATGCTACCGATAATGATGCTTTTGATCATGCCGACTTTTTGACCGACGGAGGGTAAAAATCTTGAGAAAATTACGCCGGCGCCGATTTGTACTACGGTTGAAAGTGAAATTAAAATTTCATTTTCAACATTAGCTTCGAGACGAAATGAAATCATTGTCATCATGATTCCGTAGGCAATTCCTGAAATAAAAATTGAAGAGAAAATCGCTAATAAATCTTGAACTAAAGATAAGTTCCAAGTAAAATTTTGATTAACATTATTTTTATTGAGTGGAAGTGGTACAAAGCCTTCTCCAGTATGATCATAACTGCGCGATATTCCCCCATTATTTCGATAAAAAATTAACATCAATTTTATGAAAAAAAATTATGAAAATTTACGAATATCGACTAAATGGCCAGCGATTGCTGAAGCTCCAGCCATGGCTGGACTCATCAAGTGAGTTCTGCCTCCACGACCTTGACGACCTTCAAAATTTCGATTAGAAGTTGAAGCACATCTTTCGCCAAATTCTAATTTGTCGGCATTCATCGCTAAACACATTGAGCATCCCGGTTCGCGCCACTCAAAGCCGGCTTCGATAAAAATTTTATCCAAACCTTCTTTTTCGGCTTGTTCTTTTACTAATCCAGATCCAGGAACGATCATCGCTAATTTAATATTTTTGGCGACTTTTTTGCCTTTAACAACTTTGGCGACATCGCGGAAATCTTCAATGCGACCGTTGGTGCAAGAGCCGATAAAAACTTTATCGATATAAATTTCTTCTAAAGGAATACCCGCTTGCAATCCCATATATTCTAGAGATCGCGCCACCGCTTCTTGCTTACCTTTATCAGCAAAATCTTGCGGTGAGGGCACTTTAGCATTAATTGGCAAAGTGTCTTCAGGACTAGTGCCCCAAGTAACTTGAGGAGCAATATCTTCGGCATTAAGATGAAGTTCTTTGTCATATTTTGCGCCTTCGTCAGATTTTAAAGAGCTCCAAAATTTTACCGCTTTATCCCAATTTTCCGCATTTGGCGCCATTGGACGACCTTTAATATATTCGAAAGTTGTTTCGTCGGGAGCGATTAATCCAGCGCGAGCGCCAGCTTCGATTGACATATTGCAAACCGTCATGCGTCCTTCCATTGACAGGCTTTTAATCGCCGATCCAGCATATTCGATAACATATCCCGTAGCGCCCGCCGTGCCGATTTTGCCGATAATTGCTAAAATTATATCTTTGGCGGTTGTGCCATGAGCAAGCTTGCCATCGACTTTTACTAAAAAGTTTTTGGCGGTTTTTTGAATCAAAGTTTGCGTGGCTAAAACATGTTCAACTTCGGAAGTTCCAATGCCGAAAGCTAAGGCACCAAAGGCGCCGTGAGTTGAGGTGTGGCTATCTCCACACACAATCACCATTCCAGGTTGTGTAAAACCTTGCTCGGGACCAACAATATGAACGACTCCTTGTTTTTTATTATCGAGATCAAAATATTGAATATCGAAATCGCGACAATTTTGTTCGAGAGTTTCAACTTGAATTCTTGAGGTTGCATCTTTGATTCCGCGAGTGCCATTATGGCGATCGGCGGTTGTAGTTGGAACATTGTGATCGGCCACCGCTAAATGCGATTTATTGTGTCTGGGCTTGCGATTGGTAATTCTTAAACCTTCAAAAGCTTGCGGAGAAGTAACTTCATGAATGAGTTGGCGATCAACGTAAATAAGGCTGGAAGAGCCATCATCATCGACTAAATGTAAGTCCCAAATTTTGTCATATAAAGTTTTTGGCATGTATTATATTTGTATTTGATTGTGAAAAATTATAAAAGTTTTTTAAAAATTACATAAAAAAGAAATTAAAATCAATTTCAATTATTTATTTTTGAAAATAAATGAAATTGAGTTTTTCTTTTTCTTCGTTAGAGTTAAAAAAAATTAACATTAAATACAAATTCATGAATATTTTATTTCTCGGTGATATCGTTGGTAGATCTGGTCGCAAAGCGGTTTGTGACAATTTATTGAAAATCAAAAATGATTACAAAATCGATTTTACAATTATTAATTGCGATAATGCTTCGGGCGGTTTTGGAATTAGTCGCAATGCCGAGCAAGAGTTGATACAAGCTGGCGCAGAAGTTTTGACTGGTGGCGATCATATTTGGGATCAAAGAGAAGTAACGAGTTTTATCAATGAGTCAAAGCGTTTGCTTCGACCAATAAATTTTCCTAAATCCTGCCCCGGAGTTGGTGCTCGAATTTTCGTAGCTTCGAATAATAAAAAAATTTTAGTGGTGCATGCGCTCGGACAAATTTTTACTAAATATCAAGTGAATTGCCCGTTTGAAGCGGTCGAAGAGGTTATAAAAAATAATCCACTTGGCAAAGAAGTCGATGCAATTTTTGTTGATTTTCACGCCGAGGCGACTTCTGAAAAAATGGCGATGGGTAAATTTTTAGATGGTAAAGTCACTGCGGTTGTAGGCTCGCATACGCATATTCCAACTAATGATTGCCACATTATGAATTCTGGAACTGCTTACCAAACCGATGCCGGCATGTGTGGCGATTATGATTCGGTAATTGGGATGGATAAAAATGTGCCGTTGCAAATGTTTTTACACAAAAGAAAATTTGATAAAATGGAGCCGGCGAAAGGCGAGGCGACGATTTGCGGTTGTATCGTTGAGGTTGATAATAAAACGGGACTTGCCACAAAAATTTCGCCAATTAAAATCGGCGGAATACTTTCTCAAACAAAATAATTTTAATTTCTAAAAATTTATGGCAGGACACTCGCAGTTCGCAAATATCAAGCATCGCAAAGGCGCGCAAGACGCCAAAAAAGCTAAAATTTTTACCAAAATAATTCGCGAAATTACCGTTTCTGCAAAATCTGGGCAACCCGATCCCGAGTTCAATCCGCGTTTACGCAACGCCATCATTGAGGCGCGCAATAATAATATGCCGAAAGATCGCGTCGATGCGGCGATTAAAAAAGTTATTGCCGGAGCTGATGGCGATAATTTTGAAGAAATTCGTTATGAGGGATATGCTCCAAACGGCATTGCTCTAATTGTGGAAGCGCTTACCGATAATCGTAATCGAACAGCCAGCGAAGTGCGAAGTATTTTTACTAAAATGGGCGGAGCGCTTGGTGAAACTGGTTCGGTGGGTTTTATGTTTGATCGAGTTGGTGTTATTCAATTTGAAAACAAAGTCGCCAGCGAAGAAAAAATTTTTGAAAGCGCGATTGAAGCAGGAGCCGACGATGTTGAAATCAATCCAGAATTTTATATAATTTTTACGCAACCTGAAAATTTTATTACGGTTCGCGATATTTTAACTAAGCAATTTGGCGACGCAATTTCCGCCAAACTTGATTGGAAAGCCAAAAATTTAATGGAAATTTCTGATTTAGATCAAGCACAAAAATTGCTGAAAATGGTTGATTTGCTTGATGATTGCGACGATGTCCAAAATGTCACGGGCAATTATTCTTTTAGCGACGAAGTGGCGAAGGTAATATAAAAAATACTACAAACTCCTTGTTATTAAAGAGTTGATTATTTCAATTAAAAATTTTTGTAATTACTTAACAAAGCCCTTTTGCTCCAGCTCCCCTTGAGGGTTATTTGCAACCAAAAAAAATAGCCTAAACGGCTATTTTAGCGATGAGCGGGATAATGAGCGAAGGCAACGCAATCATTTAACTAAATAACAAACAATAATTAGTTGATTATTAGGGTGTTTCTAGTGACTATAATGAAATATATAAAAATTTTAAATTAATTATATTGATTATGAACGGTCGTATTATATCACATCATCATGGTTTTATTAAATCACCTTATCCAGGTTTTACTCCATCATTTCCAGTTTGCTTTTTTCAAACATCAGCTACAGTCGCATCAACTCTTTATCCGCCACAGACCCCCTTTCTTTTACCTACTCCAGTCCCAACGCCAATATATTGTGGTCCTACCTTTTTGTGTCCTACTCCAGTAACAATGGTACCGTCAATAATTTTGTGTCATACACATTCTTATCCTTCAGTGGAAATTAATAGGAAATGGATACTTAATTCAAATGTTTTAGTTCACGCATCAAGCTTAATCCATAGAAATTGGGAAATAAGTAAAGGTAATCTTAGGGATCAAGGCATTAATAAACAAGAATTTGGTAAACCTCCGGAGAAAGGAGCTAAAACTAAAATTAAAAATAAAACAGCAACATTTACGCCTGCTCCCGGGGAGGGAGGGGTTAAAATAAAAACCGACCAAGTTTCAGTTGGTATGCTTGATAAAGCCATAAAAGTTGCAACACAGACTGACTATCCTTCTCCTTGTGCCTTCGCAACTACCCCCCCATATGATGATAGTAAAGCGAATTGTGGCTTACACTCTTTACAAAAAGTAACAGATATGTCTGGAAATAGACTTGAGGAAAAGACGCCTACCACTATTCCCAATTACCTTCCCCCGCGACTCCCAAAAAAAGGAGTAAAATTTGCGGAGGGCGTAAAAGAAGAAGATGGAAAAAAAAGGGGGCTGAGGCAATGGGTAAGTGCGACAACACAAAGAACCAACGGAACTAACAATGACCAAAGAGGAGGTCGTTAAGAATTTTTCGCGTTGAAAATAATATTAATCTAAACCTAACGGTGCCATGGCCCTAGCGCTTTACGGGCTTAAACCTCTATA
>CAMDCJ010000088.1 GCA_945890035.1 Rickettsia typhi | reverse complement strand
TTTATGAAGAAAATAAAAACTTTTTATTCTGAATTATTGTAAATGATTAAAAGTAGTTGATGGTGATTATATTCTAATCGCAAGATTTTGTGATTTTAAATATTGTTTTGCTTCTTGAATCGAATGAGTTTTGAAGTGGAAAATTGATGCTGCCAAGACCGCCGAGGCTCCAGATTTTAAGCCTTCTGCAAGATGATCCAAAGTGCCAACTCCACCCGAAGCAATTAATGGAATATTAATAACGGAAGTGATTTTTTTGATTAAATCTAGATCATATCCTGACTTAGTACCATCTCGATCCATCGAGGTTAATAAAATTTCTCCAGCGCCTAATTTTTGGGCTTCGATTGCCCAATTAACCGCGTCAAGACCAGTTGCTTTTGAGCCACCGCGCGTAAAAACTTCGTAATTTCCCAATGAGTTTTTTTTAACATCGATTGCCACGACAACGCATTGCGCTCCAAATTTGCGTGAGGCATCGCTGATTAATTGTGGATTTTCGATTGCCGAAGAATTAATTGAAACTTTGTCGGCTCCGCATTTTAAAAGCGTCGAGAAATCTTCGATTTTACTAACTCCGCCACCTACCGTGAATGGAATAAAGCATTTTTCGGCAACTTTTTTAACCATTTCAAACATTGTTGAACGATTTTCTTTTGAGGCGTTGATGTCTAGAAAACAAAGCTCGTCGGCTCCGGCTTGATAATAAAATTGCGCTTGAGAAACTGGGTCGCCGGCGTCGGTTAAATTTTCAAAATTAACACCTTTTACAACTCGTCCATCTTTAACATCGAGGCATGGAATGATGCGATATTTTAACATTATATCATCCTATTTAAAACATCATTTCCCGGTTTGTCAAAAAAGCGATGACGAATTACCGCTAAAATGTGAATGACGAGAAACCCTAGAAGCGTGAAGGCGGAAAGCTCATGAGCTTCGGCAAAAAAACTAGCAATTTGATAATTGGCTTCAAATAAATTTGGTATTTCTATGGCGAAAAGTTTAACAGGATAGCCAGCGAAACTTGACATTAAATAGCCCGAAAGTGGCGTGGTAACCATTAAAAAATATAAAGCGAAATGACCAAATTTTGCCAGTTTTTTTTCGAGAGCTGAAATAGCGAAGGGTAGGGCAGGAGTGCGGGTTAAGAGGCGATTTATAATTCGCAAAAAAACCAAAATTAACACTACCATACCGAGTGATTTATGAAGATTATAAACTTCGAGACGATTTGATGATTCTTTGTCAATAAAATCAGTCATATAAATTCCAAGACCAAGTAAAAAAATTATTAAAATCGACATGACCCAGTGAAGAATTCTGGAGGTTAGAGCGTATTTCATAGTGGTTGGGTTTAAATTCATATTGATCTTTTTTGTTCAACAACTTCATAGCATTCAATAGTATCTTTCTCTTTAATATCTTCAAAATTTTCAAAAGCGATACCGCATTCAAAGCCGTTTTTAACTTCTTTAGCATCTTCTTTAAAGCGTTTTAAGGTTTTTAGTATGCCGTCGTGAATGACTATGCTGTCACGCACCAAACGCGCTTTACCATTTCTCTTAATCACGCCACCAGTTACAAAACAACCGGCAATTTTACCAACATTAGTAATTTTGAAAATTTGACGAACTTCGGCTTTACCAAGATATTCTTCGCTTTTAAGTGGAGCTAATAATCCAGAAAGTAAAAGTTTTAAATCGTCAACTAAATTATAAATAATTGAATAATAACGAAGATCAGTGCCTTTTAGATCAGCAAGCTCTTTGGCAGAAGGATTGGCGCGCACATTGAAGCCGATAATTATTGCACCGGAAGCGGCAGCAAGACTAAC
Organism: Rickettsia typhi; assembly: GCA_945890035.1. Taxonomy (GTDB): domain Bacteria; phylum Pseudomonadota; class Alphaproteobacteria; order Rickettsiales; family UBA1997; genus CAILUF01. Next base: position 3,493 of record CAMDCJ010000088.1, on the reverse strand, counting down.
ATCACTTTCGCTAATTCCGCCAGTTGCGGAGTGAATAATTTTGATGGCAACTTCGTCGGTACTAAGTTTGGAAATCGTGCCGGCGATGGCTTCAACCGAACCATGAACATCACCTTTAATGATAATGTTTAAATATTTTAATTTACCTTTACCAGATTCTTTGAAAATATCGGAAATTGATTTGGCAGAATTTCTTAAAGTTTTAACTTCTTTTTCTTTGCGTAAGCGATAAGCAATAATTTCGCGAGCTTGGCGCTCTTCACTAACCTCAACAAATGTATCGCCAGCATTTGGAGCGCTATCGAGACCAAGAATTTCAACTGGAACCGACGGTGTTGCGGTTTTTAAATGTTTGCCATTATCGTCATTCATTTTACGAACTTTACCGTAAGAAGTGCCGACTACAACTAGATCGCCAACATCAAGAGTACCTTTTTGTACTAACATTGTGGCGACAACTCCGCGAGCTGGATCAACTCGTGATTCAATAACTACGCCACTTGATTTGCCTTGATATGGAGCTTTCAGTTCTAGAAATTCGGCTTGAAGCAAAATGGCTTCTTCGAGTTTGTCAAGATTGGTTTTAGCTTTGGCAGAAACCGAAATAAACATCACATCGCCACCTAAATCTTCGGAAATAAGTTGATGACTTAAAAGTTCGTTTTTAACGACTTGAGGATTTGCCCCCGGTTTATCGATTTTATTGACGGCAACGATGATTGGAACATTCGCTGCTTTGGCATGATTGATTGCTTCGATGGTTTGTTCTTTAACGCCATCATCCGCCGCAACAACTAAAACTACGATGTCGGTAACATTGGCACCGCGCGAACGCATTTCAGTGAAGGCTTCGTGACCGGGAGTATCAAGGAATGTTATAAATTTATGACTTTTGGTTTGAATTCTTGAAGCGCCAATATGTTGCGTGATTCCACCATGCTCACCCGAAGCGACATCGGTTTGACGCAACGCATCAAGTAACGAAGTTTTGCCATGGTCGACATGTCCCATGATTGTGACGATTGGAGCGCGTGGCAAAAGTTCAAAATCTTCGCCTTCGATATTATCCAAAACATTTTCAACATCAGAGTGTGAAACTCTTTTGCTGGTGTGACCAAATTCATTAACGATAATCTCAGCGGTTTCGGCGTCGATGGCCTGATTGCTTGTAACCACCATGCCCATGGTGAATAATTTTTTTACAACATCTCCAGCTTTTTCGGACATTCTTTCAGCGAGATCAGAAACGGTAATTAGTTCGGGTAAATTAACTTCGCGATTAATTTTTTTATATTCTTTCGGCTCTTCTTTGATGTGATGTTTATGTTTTTTGCGACGAGAAAAACTAGAATCATCATCGGAATCTTCGGAACTTATGATGTAAGTAAGTTTGCGCGAATTAAATTTTTGATCCTTATTGGCATCTTTTATGTTCGGTTTTTTGCGCGCCTCTTCATCTTGAAAGGTTTTTTGTTGCGGAGTTTGATTTTGATAAACGGGTTTTTTAAATTTTTTCTTTTCGTTTTCTATGCGCTCTTTTTCAACTTGCTCTTTTTTGCGTTTTTCTTCAAGAAGTTTTTCACGATCTTCTTTTTGTTTATTGGCAATTTGAAGACTTAGTTTAATTTTGTTGCGAACATCGAATCCGTCAAGTTTTGTATCGGAAACATTCATTGAGGAATTAACTTTTTTCTCTTCAACAATTGCAGTTTCGATCTCTTCGACTTTTTCAATTACAACAACTTCTTCATTAGAATCGTCTAATTTTTCTTGGGCTTGAACTTCGTTTTGGCGATTTTCTTTGTTGATTTTACTTAAAATTTCGTGGGTTTTTATGTCGCTTCCAGAGAATTTTGATGAATCTTTTGAGATAGCCTTCATTCTAGCTTCAAGCTCGTTTCTATTTAGATCTTTGGACATTAAGTTCGCAGAATCTTTTTGAGAAGTTTTGCGACCTTTAATGGTAACTTGAACCGAATTGGAAGATTTCTTATCGTTAGAATTATTTGGTGTGATGGTTGAGTTATTAATAACCGATGGCGATAATTTTAAGGTAAGTTTTGAGCGGGTTGGGTTATTATTATTTTTATCGGTCATTATTAAAAAATTAAATTTTAGTTAGTAAAAAAACTCATAAAATTATGAGTTTTTTTGTAAATATTCTTCTGCGCGACGCTTAATTTCTTTGGCAATATCTTCGTCGAAACCTTGAATCGAAGCAATGTCAGAAATATCGGTTTCTGCAAGAGATTCAACGCTCAAGAAGCCTTCAGATGCAAGTAGGCTGGCAATCATATCTTCAACATCAAGAGCCTCGATAAATAGTTTAGAAGCCTGATTAAATTCTGCTGATCTGCGAGCTGATTCTTGGTCGTCGGTCATAACATCAATTTTATAGCCAACTAATTTTGAAGCTAATTTAACATTTTGTCCACCGCGTCCAATCGCAAGGCTGAGTTGATCTTCGGCAACCACAACTTCGATTAAATTATTTTCTTCATCGACTACGACTTTACTAACTTTTGCAGGTGTTAAAGAGCTAATTACGAGTTCGGCAATGTTTGAAGACCATTTAATAATATCGATTTTTTCACCGCGCAATTCAGAGCTAACAGCTTGAACTCTGCTTCCACGAATACCGATGAAAGAGCCGATGATGTCGATATCGTCACGACGAGAGTAGATAGCAATTTTGGCGCGAGATCCAGCATCGCGGGCGACGGCTTTAACTTCAATGTTGCCATCGTTTAATTCAGGAACTTCTTGTTCAAAAAGTTTAACCAAAAATTGTGGATGAGTTCTTGATAAAAATATTTGCGCGCCGAATGGCTCTTTGCGAACATCTTCGATATAGCAACGAATGCGATCGCCGACGCGGAAATTTTCGCGAGCGATTAAGCCACTTTCGTGAATAACAGCTTCAAATCCATCAACATCCATAACGATATTTTTCAAGCCAACTTTTTTAACAGAAGCGCTTACGACATCGCCAATGCGATCTTTAAATTCATTATATTCTTTATTTTTTTCAGCTTCTTTAACTTTGCGAATTATTTCGTTTCTAGCAACTTGGGCAACTACTCGGTTAAGATCAATCGGAGGAAGTTCTTGCGAAACATAATCACCAATTTGAGCGTCGGCATTATCTTTTTTGGCAATTTTAATGGTGATTTTGCTTCTTACATCAAAATCTTCAACGTCGTTATCAACAATTTGTAACTTATTGTAAAGCTTGATTTGGCCAGATTTTTTATCGATTCGGCATTCAATATCAAGATGACTACCATATTTTTTCTTGGCCGCGAGTTTAATACCTTCTTCCATGGCTTCAACAACCTCTTGAAGAGTTATACCTTTTTCGTGCGCAATATTTTCAGCAACTAGCAATATTTCTTTGTTGCCCATGATAGTTAAATTACTTGCCATACTTATTCGTTAATTAAATTAAAATTATTATTGATTTAAAATGAAACTTTAAGCCTATATGAGATGA
>CAMDCJ010000087.1 GCA_945890035.1 Rickettsia typhi | reverse complement strand
TTGAAAAATCAGCACTTTTAATAATTTCAATTTTTTGCCCAGCTTGAACAAAATTTTTAGTAATCTTTTCAAGTTGAAGGATTTTTGTCATAAATTATTTCTTTTTTTTGCGAGGCTTTTCATCATCATCAAAATCTTCATCAAAAGATGATGACTTTGATGATTTTGATAAAGTTAAAAAATCCCCAGAGGCTGAAGAAGAAGAGGATGAGGAAGAGGAAGAGGAAGAGGAAGATGATTTTAATTACGAATATAACGAAGATGATGATTTTGATGATGACGATGAAAAACCACGCAAAAAAAAGAAATAAATTATGACAAAAATCCTTCAGCTAGAAAAGGTCACCAAAAATTTTGTTCAAGCTGGACAAGCAATTGAGATTATTAAAAGTGCTGATTTTTCAATAAAATCTTCAGAATTTTTAAGCTTGATAGGTCCATCTGGATCTGGGAAAACTACACTTTTGCAAATCTGCGGAATGCTTGATAATCCGTCATCGGGATCCATTATAATTAATGGTGAAAATATGGCAAAAGCCAATGATGAAAAGCGCACCAAAATACGCAAATTAAATATCGGATTCGTTTATCAATTCCACCATTTATTACCAGAATTTTCAGCATTAGAAAATGTGGCGTTACCCCTTCTTATTCAAGGCATCAATACAATTGATGCTTATAAAAAAGCTCGTGCAACTTTAGGCGAAGTTGAGCTTCAAGATCGCCTTGATTTTAAACCTTCGCAACTTTCAGGCGGTCAACAACAAAGAGTAGCGATTGCTCGCGCTATTGTTTCAAAACCAAAATTAATTTTAGCTGACGAGCCTACAGGAAACCTAGATTACGAACTATCTGAAAAGATATTTGATCTTTTAAAAGATTTAACAAAAAAACATCATATCGCTTGCCTAATAGTTACCCACAATCTAGAGCTTGCCAAAAAAACTGACCACATTTTGCGAATTAAAAATGGCATTATTGAAGCCTAGCAATCTTTTTTACTCGAAATAGAATTGGTAAAAATCGCAATTAAATATCAGAACAAACGCTGAATTTTCTTTTACTAATTAAGTCGGATTTAATCATCGAACAATCTAAAATTGAATCAAAGAAATAGTTGGGATTTAATACTTTATCTTGATTTGATTTAGCTTTCATTAATTTTGACTTATAATTCTTATTTTTCTGCAACTTCTCACTAAAATAAATAAACATCGGAACATTGTGCGCTACATCATCAGCATTATCACCGCTTCCATTGGCATAGATTCCGCCCTCCCCTAAAAATGATCCATGATCTGAAATATAAAATAGAATTGCATTTGATTTATCAACTGTTTTGATTATTTCGTTTAAAAAATAATCGGTATATAAAACCGTATTGTCGAAGGCATTTTTTATTTGTTCCGCCGTGCAAATTTTTGGATTTTTCCCGCATTGATCACTATATTTTTTAAATTCCGAAGGAAATCTTTCGAAATGATGAGTATGACTACCAAAGCTATGTAAAAAAATAAAATTCCTTTGTTTATCTTGCATTGCCTTTGAAAAATAAGGCAACAAATCTTCGTCATAAAGATTTTCTTTATTAGGAAAATCAATTCTAACTCGATCACGAAATAAATAATTATCCGCCTCCATCGCCATAATATTAAGCATTTCAGTGCCAAATTGTTTTGAACTTTGCATTGAATACCAATGAGTTTTAAAACCCAAATTCTTCATTAAATCGATTAAACTTTTTTCATTTGGAACATCTTGAAATTCAGAATTCAAGCGATGAGAAAGCAAGTCTGTAAGAGCTGGAGTTGTAACTGTAAAAAAAGACTGAGAACGAAATTTTAATAGATTATTTATCTTAGCTAAATTCGGTGTTGTTTGTCGATCATAACCAAAAACCTGCAAATGATCCGACCTCAAAGATTCGCCCATAACCACAACAATCTTAAGCTCATCTTCTTTATCATTAATTTTATCATCATAATTAAATTTATAAAAATTAGTGAGTGATTGCCGATTTTTAGAAATTTTTTTAGCATCTTTAAATCTTTGGTAATAGCGATATGAAGCGCCAATATAACTGGCTGGAGAAATAGAATTTATAGAAAGATTAAAAAAATATTTCGGTAAAAATAAAAATAAAATTAACGCCGATATTGCGATATAAAAAAGTAATAAAATTTTTCTAACAAAATCAACTTTGCGTAATTTTATTGAGAATAATAATATCGACGGAATTATGGTTAAAAATAAAAAATACAAAAATAAATTATAATCAATCGTATCATCAATATGACCAATGCTATCTAGGGCATTTGCTATCATCATTTCATCTAAAATATAACCATATTTATTTTTAATATAAATATTTATCGTCGAAAAAAATAATAAAATTATGATAAATATTTTTAGAATTTTGTGAGAAATACTAAAGATTAGAAGCGATGCGAAACACAATAAAAAAATCAAGAAAAATGATAAAAAAATATTTAATAAGGAAATATTTTTAAAATCATAATCATTAAAAAAAACTAGAAATATTAAAGCAAAGGAACCGCAAAAAAAACTATCTTTTCTTTCTTTTTGAAAAAAAATTATAACTTTATTTGAAAGAAGTTTTATCATTTGTTTAAATTTAATCTCTTCTTTGATTTTTTAAATCCAGATATGGATTGGTATAACTTGGACCGCGAACATTTCTCATCGTATCTTGATCATAATAATAATTTATAACATTGCCAGGAGTGCTTCCAGCCCCCATCAATGATTTTTGTTGGCCTTGATTATATACATCAATTTCATTCGAATTATATTTCTTTGCCGAACCATATCCATAATCGCTTTGATAAAATGAATTTGAAGAATAGTTATTTGGAATAGTTATTTTATGTTGCTTTTCTTTGAAATCTGAACAATATCCTGTGTAGGCACCAAATGAAAAAAACACCGAAACCATATCGAGAATGCATCGAACTCCATCGGCATCAACCGAACCGTCAGCATGCGTTCTCACCGCGCCAATAAAAATTGGGGTCTTGAATGAAGTTGTTCCGTAACCTCTTTTGTTTAAAGTAACAAAACCTTCTTTTGGAAGTAAATTTATAACCGCTGGCGTGACACCATAATATTGATCATTCACAAAGATTTCAGCGCCTTGCGGAAAACTGTCAACTCCGAGTTCAACGGTTTTCTTGTTAAAAAACGAACAAGAAGATAAAAAAATAAGGCAACAAATAATAAAAAATTTTTTCATAAATTATTTTTTCCAACGATTATGTACCCAGAACCATTGCCCTGGATTTTCACTAACCCACTCCTCAATTATTTGATTGATTCTGAGAGTTAATTTGCTTGCTTCTGAATTTAAAGAATTTTTTTTATCAAATTCAAGTGGTTTTTCAACTTTTAACAGAAATTTAAATTTTTTATTAACTCTAAAAATACACCCTGGAACCAAGGGAACATTATATTTGAGCGCAATTTTGGCAATTGAAGTTGTAGTGAAAGCATCATCGTGAAAAAATTTTATCGGTTCACCATCGGAAACTTTTTGATCAGCCATTATAACAATAAATTCTTTATTTTTTAAGGCAGTAATTAGTTGGCGATTGCCGTCACTCCCTTTTTCAATCATTTCAATTCCACGCATAGAGAAAGTCATTTTTTCAACTAGTGGATTGTTCAAAGGGCGATAAAAAGTTTTAATTTTTAAACCATAATTTCCTAAAACTTTTGGACCAACTTCCCAATTGCCAAAATGCGCTGAAAAAATAATTCCACCTTGATTTTTAGCAACTAATTCTTCGATATTTTTTTGTGTTTCCGTTGAAACTTCAACATGCTTTAAAATTTCTTCGACACTCATCGTGCAAACATGCGGGAACTCACCAACAATTCTTCCAAGATTATCCCACATATCATCAATTATGGCATTTTTTTGATATTCATCAAGATGAGGAAGGGCATTACTTAGATTGCTTGTTGCTAATTTATTAACTGAAATTTTTTTGCCAACGAAAACGGCGATTTTTCCAGCTAAATTTGAAGCATTTTCAATTTTTAACAATCGAAAAAAAGCCAATCCAAGCCATACCAACGGAGCTTCTAGAATATATCTTATTTTTTTAAAATTAAAATTTGAAAGCATTTATTTTGTAGTTATTTTTTTCACCAAATCTTTAAAAAAGATTTTGTTATTAAAATCAAGCTTAATATCAAGATAATCAATTTTTTCTTGAAAATTTTTGGGAAATTTTACCCAATCTTTTTTAGTGGTAATCAATTTACAATTCTTGTCCAAAGCTTCCAGGCAAAGCCTTTCTAAATCTTCGACTGAATATTCATGATGGTCTTTAAAATTATGATTTTCAACTAAATTCAAACCATTCTTTTTAATAAAATCATAGAATTTTTGCGGATAAGCGATGCCACAAAAGGCGATAATATCTTTATTAATAAATTTATCAAGATTGGATGCCGAAATTTCAGCAAATAAAATTTTAGCATTCTGATTATTTTCTAAAATTTGCTCTTCAATTTGCGTATTTTTTTGCCCAATTATTACAAATAAATCTATATTTTTTGCGACTTCTGCAAGGCTTTGGCGCATTGGCCCACTTGGGATTAAACGCGAATTTCCAAAAGCAATTTTACTATCTATAACTAAAATTTTTGTAGAATATTCAAGTTGAAAATTTTGCAAACCATCATCCATAATAATGGCTTGATATTTTTTATTTTCGACGATTTTTTTGTAGCCTAAAAAACGATTTTTTGAAACACAAGTTGGAGCAATTTCTGATAAAAGCATCGCCTCGTCGCCAATCTCGCAAACATTGAACTCAAAGGGCTTTTCGATCATTAAAACTTTATCATTTTTTGATTTATAGCCACGAGTTAAATAGCAAAATTCAACATTATTTTCTTTAAAAAATTCTCCTAAAAATAAAGCCAACGGAGTTTTGCCCGCTCCGCCCGCAATAATATTGCCAATGCAAATAATCGGCAAATCAACTTTTTGAGTTTTTACAAAAGCTCTTTTTATCCAAAAACCTATTTTATATAAATAGCTCAAAGGCAAGAGAATCAAGGATATAAAGCTTTTTTTGCATAACCAGAATTGCGGAGTTTTAAACATATTTATTTCTCAATTAAATCAAAAAAATTTGGCTGAGCATCGGTTTTTTTTGGGGGTGAATTATGAATTTTTAAATTATCATTTAGATTGGCAAAAACTTCACCATCTTGCATTGTAATTACAAATTTTTGATGATTTTTTAAATCTTCGCAATTCAAAATTATATGATTGTTTTTATCTTTTAAAACCGCAAAACCTCTTTCGAGCATTTGTTGATAATTGCATGATTTTATTGTGCTGGCGAAGCCTTCAAGCCTAATATTTTTTTGCATTAAATTATTTTCAACATTCTTTTTAATTGCTTCAAAATTATAAAAAATTTTTTGTTGAAAAATTTTAATTCTTTCAAAAATAACATCGGATTTTATGGTGATTTTTTGAATTTTTAAAAAATTATTTTCCAGAAAATTTTTGGTTGAATATTCAATTTTTTCAGAAAAATTTATGATTTTTTGTTGTGAATTTTCTAAAAATTTTTGCGGACTTAAAATTGATATTTTTTGAATTTTTAAAAAATTATTTTCCAGAAAATTTTTGGTTGAATATTCAATTTTTTCAGAAAA
>CAMDCJ010000086.1 GCA_945890035.1 Rickettsia typhi | reverse complement strand
CGCCTTTTTTGAAAAAATATTTTTTCTGGAAATTTCTACTTAGGCTCGAAACCTTTCATTATCTATGCTTTTTGACCCCCCACGGCTAAAAGTTTTAACTACCGTTAAAACATTTTAGCCTGCTCCCCCTCAAGGGGGGAGCAACAGCCTGAAGCACTTCCGAGCTTGTGAAAAATTGTAGGGGTGTAAGCCCTCAAGGGGGGAGCTATGACACCGAAAGCTTGATGTGTTTTTATTAAGAATAAAAGTAACCTAGTACCTTTTCTTCTTGCGGGAGAGTTGATTAAGCCAACTTGATGGCGATGCGGGTTATTTGCGCCCAAAAAAATAGCCTAAATGGCTATTTTTAGCAAATAACGGGATCAGGGTTTCTCGCGTATAAAAAATAGCCTAAACGGCTATTTTAGCGAGAAACGGGATAAGGAGCCAAAGGCGACGCAATCCCTGGGGCAAAGTCCTTTTCAAAGAAAAGGACGAAGCCAAAGGCGACGCGGTCCCAGTCGCGAGTCGTCTTCGAAATCAAAATGAAATTTTGATTGAGAAAAGCGATGAAGCGTTTATCTAATTCCCAAAAAACCAGCCCGTAATCGCGTAATTCATCAATAAAATTAATATCGATGAAGCCACGACGGCGTTGGTTGTGGCAATTCCGACTCCCTCTGCCCCACGCTGAGAATTATATCCAAAATAACAACCCGAAGCGCTAATCACGAATCCAAAAAATCCAGCTTTAACTAAGCCCGAAACGACATCGATCGTTTCTAAATATTTGAAAGTGCTAGCCAAATATGGACCCGATGAAAATCCCAGAGAATAAACGCTTACCAGATAACCGCCCATCACTCCGATAACATCGGCGACTAAAACTAAAAATGGCATCATTAAAATTCCTGCCAAAATTCTTGGCGCCACCAAATATTTAAAAGGATTGGTTGAAAGTGTTTTTAAAGCGTCGATTTGCTCGGTGACGCGCATAGTGCCAATCTCGGCGGCCATAGATGCACCAACCCTTCCTGCCACCATTAATCCCGCCAAAACTGGTCCAAGTTCACGCGTGATTGATAAAACCACCACCGTGGCAATTGTGCTTTCAGCATTAAATCGTGAAAATCCCGAATAGCTTTGAAGTGCCAAAACCGCACCCGAAAATATCGCTGTTAAACCTACAACCGGCAAAGAAAAATAACCAATGTGTAAAATTTGTTTGAACACTAATTTTGGATAAAAAGGCGGAATAAAAGAATGAATTAATCCTTTAAAAGCAAAACGCGAAGCTTCTCCGAGCCTACTGAAATTTGCGACGGTATAGTGACCAATTTTTTCGATAAAATTAAAAATCATTTTGTTACTTTAAAATTTGTTGCTTGTATTTTTTTTCTTTAAGTTAATAATATATCAATAATTTTTAAAACAAATCTTTTGATGAAACAATTAATTTTTAAAACAAATTACCGTAATTTTTTCATAAAATTCTTGGTAATCTTATTGATTTTTTGCCAAGGCTTTGGGCTTTCACACCAATATTCATCAGATCTCGAGCTCAATAATAATAAAATTATTAAGCTAAATAATTTTGAAAAAATTCCCACCAAAAATAATCCAGAATCTCATCACCAAAATTGCTTTATTTGTCATTTCGTTGAAATTTTACAATTATCGATCGCTAGTTTTGCAATTTTATTTGCATTAAATTTATGTTTTTTAGCAATATTTTTTAACAAAGATTTTTCGTTCAAAATATTTCTCACAACTACAAACAAACTCTCGCGCGCTCCCCCAAAATTGGTATAACATTTTTTAAAAAATCAGTTATCAACCAATTTAATTATTATCATGAAAAAATTACTCATTACTTTTGCAACCATCTCGTTGTTAGCTTCCAAAGCTTATGCAAGCGACCTTAATTATGAAATTACCGCTAAAAAACTTGATGAATCGCGTACCAATTTATCGCCAAAAACTTACGGAACTTCGTACAATTTTCAACGTGAAAATATCGATAATTTGCCTCGTGGACAAGCTTCGTCGATTAACGAAATATTGTTGCGAGCTCCCGGAGTTACGCAAGATTCTTACGGTCAAGTGCATGTTCGCAACGATCACAGCAATATTCAATATCGCATTAACGATGTCATAATTCCCGAAGGAATTACTGGCTTTGGACAAGTTCTCGACGCGCGCTTTATTGATTCCGCCGATTTGTTGACGGGTGCGATGCCCGCGCAATATGGCTACAGAACCGCCGGCGTTGTTGAAATAAAAACCAAAGATCATGTTTCTAAAGAAAATTTAGAAAGCGGGGCTTATTCGGAAGCGATCTACGGCTCCAACAGAACTGCGGGTTTGAATCAACAATTTAGTGGCTCAAAAAAAGGTTTAAATTATTTTTTAAGTGGTTCTTATTTAGAAAATTCTCGCGGTCTTGAAAGTCCAACGGGAGCAAGAAAATCAGTTCATAACGACACTAAACAAGATAAATTATTTGGCTATTTTTCTTATGTTCTTGATGCTAAAAAGCGTCTTAATGTAATTATTGCCAACGCTACAAATCGTTATCAAATTCCTAATATTGCTAATCAAGAAAAATCTTTTGAACTTAATAATTCCCCAAACATCAATTCATCGCAAGTTGATCAAAACCAGACCGAGGCCAATCGCTTCGCAATCGTGGCTTTACAAGGAATTACAGAAAGCGAAATTGATTACCAAATTTCTGGCTTTGTGCGTCATAGTGATTTAAAATTTCGTGGCGATAATGTGGGCGATTTAATTTTTAACGGCACCTCTTCCAACATTGATAAATCAAGCTTAAACTCTGGTATCCAAGCCGATTTTAGCAAAAAAATCAATGATAAAAATGTGTTGCGAGCTGGCTTGAATTTTAGCGATACGGCGATTCGTGATTCACAAAAAAATCTTACATTTAAGGCGGATGAAAACGGTCAAACTTCGACTTCACCTTTCAGCATCAATGATAAATCACGAAAAAATACGCAACTTTATAGTTTATATTTACAAAATGAATATAAGCCAATTGAGAAATTAACATTAAATGGCGGAGCTAGATTTGACAAGGTTAACAGCCAAGTTAATGCGCAACATTTAAGTCCGAGATTTAATGCGATTTATCAATTAAATAACAAAATTAAATTGCATTCAGGCTATTCGAGATATTTTACAGCACCAAAAGCTGAATTGCTCTCGAACCTTAATATTCAACGCTTCGAAGGCACAACAAATCAACCCGAAACATTTCGTAATGACAAAGTTAAGGTCGAAAAAACTGATTATTTTGATGTTGGTTTAAAATATCAAGCCACCAAAGAATTAAATTTTGGCGTTGACGGTTATTATAAAAATATTCGCGATATGCTCGATGAAGGACAATTCGGTCAAGCCCTAATTTACAAGCCTTTTAACTATGATAAAGCTAAAATTTATGGTTTAGAATTTTCGAGTGATTACAAAGTCAAAAACTTTACCGCTTTTGCCAATGTTGCTTATCAAAAAGCTCAAGCTAAAGGAATTAATTCTGGACAATATTTGCATGAGGTTGCCGAGGTTGCTTATTCGCAATATACCAATTTAAATCCTGATCACGCTCAACGCGTAACCGCTTCAGCTGGACTTGCTTATAAATTCGTTAAAACCAAAACTAATTTAGGTTTTGATGTGCTTTATGGTAACGGTCTTCGTCGCGGTGAAGCTAACACACTCAAGATGCCATCATATAGTCAGTTTAATATTTTTGCCACTCAGAAAATTGAAAAATTCAATTTGCGTTTGAGTATCAACAATATTTTGGACAAAAAATATGCCTTGCGTGACGGCACGGGAATTGGCGTCCAAGCCTCACAATTTGCACCTAGAAGAAGTGCTTATTTAATTTTATCACGAGAATTTTAATTATGAATTTTACCTTAATAACAGCGGGCGGTATCACTATGATACCGCTTTCTATTATTGCCATTATTGGCTTGGCAATAATTTTTGATAAATTATTTTTCATTAAAAAATTCAGTAAATATCCAGAAAAATTGGTGGAAATTATTGAAACATATAATTTTGATTGGAAAAATTTTTCGCAAGAACTTACAAAAATTAATCATAAAAATTATTTTTATAAATTCTTTAAAGTGCTTGAAGATAACAAGTCGCGACCAATTTGGTGGCTTGAGTCAAGGGCCAGCGACGAAGCTAAAATTATTGAAAAAAATCTTAATAATAATTTGTGGATTTTAGAAACGATAACCACTTCGGCACCTTTACTGGGCTTACTTGGAACAATCTTTGGCATGATGTCTTCTTTTAAAATTATTGGCGCCAATGATATAATTAATCCAAATGGCGTAACCGCCGGAGTAGCTGAGAGTCTAATTGCCACGGCTTTTGGCTTAATCATCGCTTTAGTTACTTTATGCGCTTTTAATTATTTTTCCAAAATTCAAAATCAAATTATCGACGACCTCGAAAGACTCGGCACTAAAATCATCGAACATTTAAAAATTGATAACAAGATTAATGAAAATTAAAAGATTGAATTCAACCAAAAAAGGCAAAATCGAAATTATTCCAATGATCGATGTGATGTTTTTTTTATTGGCAACTTTTATTTTGGCATCAATCGCCATGCAAAAATATCAAGGCGTTACGGTTAATTTGAACAAGGGAAGCGCCGAAAATGTTAACGAACAAACGCAGTCGATAACTATCAGCATAACTCATGATAATCTTGTTTATATCAATAAAAACCAAGTTTTACTAACCGAAATTGCAAATAATTTAGAAAAACTAATTAATGATAAAAATAATAATATTTTGATTGCCAGCGACGAAAATTCCAAACAAGGCGTCGTTATGCAAGCCATGCTTGAGGCCAAAAAAGCTGGAGCGAAAAAATTCTCTTTCATTGTGAAAAATTGATTATGATTTATCCAATTAGAAGTTATGCCTTAGCGATTTTATGCTATTTATCGATAATAATTTTTATAGGCTTTAAAGAAAAAAATATTAAAAAAAATCCTTTAATTTCTTTGGAAATAGAAGCCGATTTTGTTGGCGCAATCAACCAACATCAAGAAAAATCAACGAGGCAAAAAGAAAAAAATCTTAACAAAATTCAACTTCCGCAAATTTCTAAAAAAGAATTTAGTGAAAAACAAGAAATTGAGCCACATCAACAAAATAAAGCTCTCGAGACCACTAATTCCTTAAATAATTTGGAAGCTAAAAAAATTTCACCACTTTATCAACCACTTCCCGAAATTCCTCTTGAAATGCGAAATGAGGCCTTTTCTACAAAAATTATTGCCAAATTTTATATTGAAAAAGATGGCAGTGTGAGCAATGTCGAATTAATCGAAATTTCGCACAATCCACGACTAAATTTGTTACTTTTAAAGTCTTTAAAGAAATGGCGATTTGAGCCTTCAAATCAAGCTTTGACGCAGATTATAAATGTTAAGTTTGAAGTAAATTAAATTTGTTTCGCAAATTTAGCTTAATATGGAATCGCTCCGTCGCGAATGAATCGCGACATCCGCGATGAGTTTTTTTGGAATTTCTTTGCGGATAAATGTTTCATCTTTTTCTTTTAAAAAAGATTCGTACTCTTGCTCCCCCCTTGAGGGGGAGCAGGCTCCGAGAATTTAACGGTAGTTAAATTCGCGGAGACGTGGGGGGTCAGAAAAGCTACAGCGATA
>CAMDCJ010000085.1 GCA_945890035.1 Rickettsia typhi | reverse complement strand
CAAAATGTTGCTAAAAGTTTTAGATGATTTTGGTGTGCGTGGCACCAGTGTTGGCACTAAAGTTGGACCAGTTATTACACTTCATGAATTTGAACCAGAAGCTGGTACAAAGGCTTCGCGAGTCATTTCTTTGTCCGACGATATTGCGCGCTCGATGAGTGCGGTTTCCGCCCGTATTGCGGTTGTAGCTGGCAAAACTTCAATCGGCATTGAGCTTCCAAATCCAAAACGCGAAATGATTTTTTTGCGAGAAATTCTTGAGTCGCGCGATTACAAATTTTCGCAATTTTCCTTGCCGATGATTTTAGGAAAAGATATTGGTGGAGAATTTATGATTGCCGATTTGGCAAAAATGCCCCATTTGCTAATCGCTGGAACGACTGGCTCTGGAAAGTCCGTGGGTTTGAACGTTATGATTTTATCTTTGCTTTTTAAACTGCGTCCCGATGAATGTAAATTCATTATGATCGATCCAAAAATGTTGGAGCTGTCAATTTATGACGGCATTCCGCACTTACTCTCGCCAGTGGTTACCGAACCAGGAAAAGCGGTTATCGCTTTGAAATGGGTGGTCGCCGAAATGGAAGAACGCTATCGCTTGATGTCAAGTTTCGCCGTGCGTAATATCGCTGGTTATAATGAAAAGGCCGAAAAGGCCATGCTCGATGGCGAAAAATTAATGCGCAAAGTTCAAACTGGCTATGATCCAACAACGGGCAAACCCATCATTGAAGAAATTGAATTTGAGCCAAAAAAATTACCTTTCATTGTAGTTATCGTTGATGAAATGGCGGATTTAATGTTGGTGGCGGGCAAGGAAATTGAAAGCTCGGTTCAAAGGCTTGCACAAATGGCTCGGGCGGCCGGAATCCACTTAATTATGGCAACGCAAAGACCGTCGGTCGATGTTATTACGGGCGTTATTAAAGCCAATTTTCCGACACGAATTTCTTTCCAAGTTACTTCACGAATTGATTCGCGAACAATTCTTGGAACGCAAGGAGCTGAACAGCTTCTTGGTCAAGGCGATATGATTTTTATGTCGGGTGGCAGTAAAATGGTTCGGGTTCACGGTCCATTTTGTTCCGATACTGAAATTGAAAATATTGTTAATTATATTAAAAGCCAAGACTCATCAGAATTTGAAGAAAGCGAACATATTTCTTTCGAAGTGCCAATTCCAAATGCTCCTTCCGCAGAGGCTGGAGGCTATGAAGGTGGCGATGATAGCGATGATAATAATTTGTATAATAAAGCGGTAATGATTGTGCGCCGTGATAAAAAAGCTTCGATAAGTTATGTGCAAAGGCAACTGCGCATTGGCTATAATCGAGCCGCGACTTTGATTGAAAAAATGGAAGAAAACGGTATCGTTTCTGCTCCAAATATTTCTGGTAAAAGAGAAATTATTGAAGAGTAAATTTTCAAATTAATTTGATAAAAACAAAAATTTAAAATTATGGACAAATCCTCGGTTTCTTTGATTAACTTGATTGTACAAGCTGATTTTGTAGTGCAATTTGTTATTTTGTTAATGGTCACTGCTTCATTTATTTCTTGGGCAATAATTTTTGATAAATTTATTAAGTTTAAAATTCTTAAATATCGCAGTGATCGTTTTGAGGATGCTTTTGAAAGTAATGTTCCGCTTGAAGAAATTTTTACTCAAGCAAAAAATAATGATAACCACCCTTTGGCGCGCATTTTTCTAGCATGCTTGCGCGAATGGAAATCGAATAATATTAAACAAATAATTACGCAAGGTCCCGACAAAAAAGAATCGCTAAAAGAGCGCTTAACCAACTCAATGCAAATCGCTTCAAATCGTTCGATGCAAAAATTAGAAAGCGGATTAAATTTCTTGGCGATAATTGGTTCATCAGCACCTTTCGTTGGGCTATTTGGAACGGTTTGGGGCATTATGAATTCCTTTCAAAGTATCGCGGTGAGTAAAAATACCAGCCTCGCGGTCGTCGCTCCCGGAATCGCCGAAAGTTTGCTCGCAACCGCGATTGGCTTGTTTGCGGCCATCCCCGCCGTATTTTTTTACAACATCTTCACCGCCAAAATTAACCATTTCCAAGAGCGCGCAGGCAATTTTTCATTGATGCTTTTAAATTCAATGTCGAAGGAACTTGATAGAAGTTAGGGGATTAGGAATTGAATTATTTTTTAAAAAATTAACTTTATCGCTTCTAATTAATTGCTACTCACTCGGCTTAAACCGCTTTACTTTACAAAAATACTCGCAACGCTTATGAGTTCATCACTCCACTCTTGAGGGCTTACAAATCTAAATTCTACAAAAGAACTCGCAAAATTTACGGTGCCATAGCTCCCCCCTTGAGGGGGAGCAGATTCTAGAAACTTAACGGTAGTTAAGTTTTTAGAATCGTGGGGGGTCAAAAAGCTTGAGTGTGAACGGACTTGATATTATTACAAAAATTACAATAAAAAAATCCGAAAAAGACGATTTCTTGATTTTAAAATTAATCCATAAATTTATAAATTTTTTAAACAAAAATTGGTGATTTTTTAGATTATTTTTGTAATTTTTTGATGGATTTTTTACAAAAATTTAGAATGTTTTTTAGTTTAAGAGTAAAATCAAGAAATCGTCTTTTTCGGATTTTTTTGTTTTAACTTTTGAGTCAATCTCAAGTCCTCTGACGCTCTAAGTTTTTGACCCCTCACGGCTCCAAAATCGCAACGGTAGTTGCGATTTTATCGCCCGCTCTCCCTCAAGGGGAGAGCTATGGCACCGTTAGTTTTGCGAGTGCTTTTATAAAATTTAGGAGAGCAAGACCTCAAGGGGGCTAAAGCACTTTGATGTTTTTTTGTTTTACTAAAATTTCTTGAATAAATTAGAGAAACAAAAATCACACTAAGTTTATACAAAGCGCAGTAAAAAAATCAATTTCTTCCTTGAAACTTGACTAGTTTTTTGAAAAAAATATATTAAATTAATCATATTGCTTAAAATTAAAAAAATCTCAATCTCAAGGAAAAAATGTTTGGATTTATATACACGAAAAAACGCATCTCTGATGAAATTAGTGTTGCCATAAATAACACCTTTAGAACATGTTTTATTGATAAGGATTTTATTAATAAAGATTCAATTGCAAAAATTCCAAGAAATTTTTGGCAGGATGAATATATTGCAGGATTTATTTTTGTTTTAATCTCTCTTTTTATTAAATTTCAATTCAAAGGTGATTTTTTCTCCGAAAGAAAAAGAGGTGAAATAGTAAATTTAACACTCATGAAGATTTGCGGAGAATTTTGGAGGGATATTTTAAATATAGGATCGTCAAATATGAATAAGGAATCTCCTTTGTATAAGAAAGGTGGCGATGAAGCCTTTATATAATGTATCATGCAATTGCTGGGACTCTAAAATTAGACTCCTCTATTCCCCTTATAAAACAAGCACAATTACTAGCTAAAGATCGACAAATTTTTTTTTAGAGAGCGCTAAACTTGTGAATATAAAAATAAAAAATATAGATCAATTTACTCTTCATCTTGCTATTACGGAATTAACTATAGCAAAACATATTAATGAAAATTATTTACAAGAAAGTGATGAAGTTAATCAATCCGATTCTGATATGAACGAAGCTATAGAACTTGTGGAAATGCATCTTAAGAGAATGGGATATAGTTTATTGATACATGGCCTTACTGTTGCGTGGATATCATTAGAGAGTGGATATAGTCCCGCCGAAACTGCCTCTCATATTGCTTTCACGACCATGGCTTTAGATGTTAAAGAATCCAAAGATGATTTTCGTAAATTAATAGCTCTTGTCGATCGTGCAAGAAATATTCTTCTGTTGCTTAAAGAATTTAAGGATTCTGGAGAAATGCATCCAGCTCAATGGCAAAATGATAGCAACGCTTTGTTTCATATAGTTAACATAGATAAAGATCAGCTTGATTGGGTAAATACAATTTTAGCGGATCCTATTTCGGGCAAAGAGCGTTTGGCTGTTAGTATAGTTTAGAGAATGAAAAAATTTTATTTCCTTCCTGCAAAAACCCTAAAAAAAATCACAGCCGAGAGGCCTAGAGAAATGAGGGCTAGCAATAAAATGCTGGAATTTTTCGGTTGGTTTAAAATATCTTCGCCGAAGGTTGCAACCAAATTTTCTTTGATGTCGTCGTCGGTTTTGCCTTGAGAAATTTGTTCGCGAATTAAACTACGAACATCAAAGGCGAATTTGCTGTCGGAGTTTTCAATTACTTGCCCATTGCACACCAAACAGCGGACTTGTAAAAATAAATTCATGGCGCGATTTTCATCTTCAGGATTACTTAGGCGCGCTTCGGGATTAAGAGCTTGAGCTGAATTTATCAAAAAAACTGAATTTACCAAAAAAAAACCCAGAAAAAATAAAATTTTTATAAAAAATTTATTGTAAAAAATCTTCATCGATAATTCCTTTGAAAATTTTTTGTGTCCCTGCGGTCATGAAAATATTGGTGCCGTCAAATTCAATTAATAAATCTCCGCCTTTAAAGCGCACAGTTACCGACTTGTTTTTGATTAAATTTTTATAGATTGCCGAAAAGCCCACCGCGCAAGCACCTGAGCCACACGCCAAGGTTTCGCCGACTCCGCGTTCAAAAACTCTAACTTCGATTAATGAATCATTGATGATTTTAGCAAATTCGACATTGGTTTTTTGCGGAAAATATTGTAAATTATTTTCAACTTTAGCGCCGGTTTTAAAGAAAATTTCATCTTGAGGAATTGAGTCAACAAAGCTTACAGCGTGAGGGTTTCCGACATTAATATGAATGAATTCAAAACCTTCTAAATTAATTGACGAGTTAACGACTTTGGGCGCTCCCAAATTAACTTTTATTAAATTTTCGTTAATTTTAAAACAATCTAAAATTCCTGCTTGAGTTTTAATTTTTATTTTATCTTTCGATAAATCTTCATCAAAAATAATTTTGGCGACGCATCGCGTGGCATTACCACAAGTTGAGCTTTGTGAGCCATCGCTATTAAAAATTTGCATTTCGCAAGCGATTTCCGCCGGATTATCCAACGAATTGTTGATTAAAATAAGTTGATCGCAACCAATATTTTGACGGTGGCAAATTTTTTTGACAATTTCGACATCGATTTTTTTTAGATTTAAGCGATTGTCGATGATAATAAAATCATTGCTCGCGCCACTCATTTTAACAAAGTCAAAAATATTTTTTGACGATTTATGAAGATGATTTTGCTCGGCTAACATAAATAAAATCTTCGGTGTTAACAATAATTTCTTCGCCTGATTCGATGAAAGGTGGAACCATGACGCGAACGCCATTTTCAAGGATTGCTGGCTTGTAAGATGCCGAAGCAGTTTGACCTTTCACCACTGAATCTGCTTGCGCGATTATAGCGTTAACTTGTTCGGGCAAGAAAATTGAAATTGGTTTATCATTGCAATATTCGATACGAATACTCATGCCTTCAGTTAAGAATGGCAAAGCTTCGCCGACAATTTTTTTGCTGAAATTAAAAGATTCAAAACTTTCCATATCCATGGCAACGATTTCTTCTTGATCAAAATATTGAAATTGCATGTTTTTTTGTTCAACATAAGCCACATCAACATCTTCGCTTGAAGCATAGCGGGTGTTGGTTTTGTTGCCCGTTACGATATTTTTCATTTCAACTTGAATATAAGCGCCACCTTTTCCGGGTTTAACATGTTCACGTTT
>CAMDCJ010000084.1 GCA_945890035.1 Rickettsia typhi | reverse complement strand
ATAATCTGAGGTTTGTTCAAGATGTAATTTTTGTTTTTTAATCATAATTATTGTCAATTTAAGTTGATAAAATTAGCTAGCATTTAAAATAAGCTGACGCTTATTTTAAGCTAGCTCTTAAATTGACACGGAATTATGGACGCTCTCGAAACTATTAAAATAAATTACAAAAATAAAATCTTAACAATATTTTTTAAGCTTAGATTCAATATTTTTTGTGGCATTGCTTGACTTTAGAGAAATTTCATCTGTATCGCTAATTGACCATATTGAATTTTTATAACCCTCCATCTCTTTCTTGTATGGTTGATCAATAGTTCTAATTAAACAACTAGATGCTGTTCTAATTTCACTTCTAATCTCGATATATTTATCCAAATATTCAGAAATTTTTAATTTTGGAAAACTAAGACTGGCTTTAATTTTTAGTGAAGAAATTTTTGCAAATAAATGACTTTCTTTATTCAATCTTTCAACTGCGGTGTAATAAGAATTTTTACACTCCTCTTGGCTTCGATTATTAACTCCTTTATTGTTTTCAAAATTATTATTTTCTCGACTACTTCCTTCATTTTGATATCGACCAGGAAATCTAGCGCTCTTTATTAAGTCATTCAATTCATTAGCAATAATTATAATTTCTTCTGCCAAATTAGCTTTTTTGGTTCTTCGCCATTCTTGCAGAGCTATAAAACTTATAATCGAGGGAATTATAATTTGAAATATTGATTCAAGAAATTCAAACATAAATTATTTTAGTAATTTTTAAAAAATATAAATTTAACTCATTAAAAATATAATTTAATTATAATTCAAAACAATCGTAAATTAAATTTTTAATTTAATTTATTATTAAAAAGTTTTAAAGCATTCAGGCTCTAGCTCCCCCCTTGAGGGGGAGCAGGCTCCGTAGATTTAACGGTAGTTAAATCTACGGAGACGTGGGGGGTCAAAAAGCTATAGCAACAACGGGTTTGAGATTATAAAAAAAGTTAAAACAAAAAAAATCCAAAAAAGACGATTTCTTGATTTTGTTTTTAATTCGTAAATTTATAAATTTTTTAAACAAAAATTGATGATTTTATAAGTTTATTTAGTAATTTTCGGATGGTTTTTTTTGAAAAATTTAGAATATTTTTTAGTTTAAAAGTTAAATCAAGAAATCGTCTTTTTTAAAAAAATATTATTGAAAAATTTCTACTTCGGTTCAAAACCGTTAATTATCTAAGCTTTTCTGACCCCCCACGATTCTATAAACTTAACTACCGTTAAGTTTATAGAATCCGCTCCCCCTCAAGGGGGGAGCTACATCCCGTTTACAAATTCAAAAAATAAATTCATATTGACAAAAAACTCATTTCATATATGTTTTTTAAAATAAATATTTATTTATAGTTAATAATCACCAATAAAAAACTTAATTATGCAAAACACACCATTGATTGAAAAAAACATGTTCAATACTCTCGCTTTTTCTAAAAAAATGCAAAATGTCGGCATGACTCAAGCCGTCTCCGAAGAGCTAGCCTCAACACTTCTCAATATGCATGTTAATCAATTTGAAAATTTGCTCACCAAGAATGAATTTTGTAAATTTGAAATTGAAATTAAAAATGAAATGGAAAATTTTGTTACCAAAAACGAATTTTCTAGATTTGAAAATGAAATTAAAAAAGAAATTGATGGCGTAAGAAAAGAAATTGACGAAGTTAAAAGCGAAATGGAAAATTTTGTAACCAAAAAAGAATTTTATGCCGAGATGAAAAATCTGAGCCTTAATCTAACCATCAAAATGGGCGTTATAATGACTACAGGTGTTGGCGCTCTTGGTTTATTAATAAAACTATAATTTTAAAAGTCATAAGTTTTTTTATTCCAAAATTTCTCCTTTCAATTTGTAAAAAATCTGTTAAATTATTCCAAACATTCTTATCGGAAAATTTAATTTAAATTCACAAAATGATTCTTCGTTATTCACGCCCCGAAATGACTAAAATTTGGTCACAAGAAAATAAATATCAAATTTGGTTTGATATTGAAATCCATGCTCTCGAAGCCCTTGAAACTTTACAAATTGCCCCCAGCGGAACCGCCCAAAGAATTCGCGATAATTTTTTAAAAAATGGTGGCAAATTTGATTGCGATCGCATCGACGAAATCGAAAGAACCACCAAACATGATGTAATCGCTTTTTTAACGCATTTGGCGGAATTAACGGGCGAAAATTCGCGCTTTATTCACTACGGCATGACTAGCTCCGATGTTCTCGATACTTGCCTTTCTTCACAACTTGCGCAAGCTTGCGATTTGTTAATTTTTGATTTAGAAAAAGTTTTAGAAAGTTTAAAAAAGCGCGCTTTTGAACATAAAAATACTATTTGTGTCGGGCGCTCTCACGGCATTCACGCTGAGCCTACAACCTTCGGATTAAAGCTTGCGCGCTTTTACGCCGAATTTTTACGCAATCTCGAGCGCTTAAAAAATGCGAGAAAAGAAATTGCGGTTTGCGCTATATCTGGAGCGGTTGGAACTCACGCCAATGTCTCGCCAAAAGTCCAAGAATATGTTGCTAAAAAATTAAATTTATCACAAGAAACGACTTCAAGCCAAGTAATTCCGAGAGACCGCCACGCCATGTTTTTCGCTACTCTAGGCGTTATCGCTTCTTCGATTGAAAATATCGCAATCGAGATTCGCCACTTGCAAAGAACTGAAGTTTTAGAAGTTGAAGAATTTTTTTCCAAAGGGCAAAAAGGCAGTTCCGCCATGCCTCACAAACGCAATCCAGTTTTGAGCGAAAACTTGACGGGCTTGGCGCGCATGGTTCGCAGTGCCGTCGTTCCGGCCATGGAAAATGTTGCTTTGTGGCATGAGCGCGATATTTCGCATTCATCGGTCGAAAGAATGATTGCTCCCGACGCTTGCGTAACTCTCGATTTCGCTCTAACTCGCTTGGCAAGTTTAATCGAAAATTTGACGGTTTATCCGCAAAATATGCAACGCAATCTTGAAAATTTAGGTGGCTTAGTTTTTTCACAAAGAGTAATGCTTGCTTTAATCGACGAAGCGGAGATTTCACGCGAAGACGCCTACAAAATAGTGCAATCTAACGCTATGAAAATTTGGGCAAAAGAAGCCACGAGCTTTTTAGAATTACTCAAAGGCGAACCCGAAATTATGCAAAAATTAGGTGAGAAAAAACTCACTGAACTCTTTGATTTAAAATATCACACCAAGCATGTTGATGATATTTTTAACGCAGTGTTCAAATAAATTTCTCTTTAATTTAATTTAAAAAATATGACAATTTCAATTTATGAAGCCTCGGTTTTGACTTACATCCGCCAGCTTGAAAACTTTTCTGAAGTTTTAAAAAAAGCTCAAATTCATTTGGTCAATAAAAAAATTGATGAGCAAGTTTTTGTTAATGCGCGTTTATTTGCCGACATGTTGCCACTTTCAAAACAAATTCAAATCGCTTGCGATTTTGCTAAAGCAAGTTGCGCTCGACTTGCTTCAGTCGAGATTCCAAGCTTCCCCGACAATGAAAAAACTTTCGATGAATTTTTAGCAAGAATTACTAAAACTGTAAATTTTTTAAAAACTTTTAAAGCCGAACATTTCGCTTCAAGTGCTGAAAAGAAAATTTCTTACAGCGCGCACGGCATGGATTTTAATTTTGTCGGTCGCGATTATTTGTTAAATTTTGCTTTGCCAAATTTTTATTTCCATTTCGTCACCGCTTACGACATCCTGAGAAATCAAGGTGTTGAGCTCGGTAAAGCTGATTTTATCGGTAAAATATAATTTAAAAAAATGTTAAAAAAACTTTCACCACAAGAACATAGAATTTTAATTGAGAAAGGCACCGAACCGCCTTTCTCAGGGGTTTATTGCGACCATTCTGCAAGCGGAGTTTATGTTTGCAAACAATGCTCCTCCCCTTTATTTTCTAGCGAAAACAAATTTCATTCCCATTGCGGTTGGCCAAGTTTTGACGATGAAATTAATCAATCAGTTCAAAAAAATTTAGATGAAGATGGCGAGAGGACGGAAATCCTTTGCATCAATTGTGGCGGACATTTAGGCCATATTTTCTATGGCGAAAACTTCACCAAAAAAAATCAAAGATATTGTGTTAATTCGTTGAGTTTGGATTTTTTGGATGATAAAAAAGATTAGTGATTTAGAAAGTGATTTACCAAATCTAAAAATCAAATTAAAAGAATTTTTTAATAATTTGTAAATCCCTGGCGTGAATCTTTTTCGAAGAAAAAGATGAAACGTTTATCCGCAAATAAATTTTAGTTATGTTTAAGGGTGATGTGAATGAAATTTGCAAATAAGTTAATTTGCATTTCTAAGGCAAAAATGTAAAAATTAAAACCTTATATTAATCAAAATTTTAATCGATGTAATGGAAAAGATTAGTAATTTCTTATCGTTTAGGAAAAATTTAAATAATCCAGATTGGGTCTCGGCTTATGTTCAATTGTTGTTATTGCTTGTTACCATTGCCTCTTTATTTCTTACAAATATTAAAGAAATTTTTGTTATTAAAAATTTAAACGAAAAAAAAGTTATTCAAGAAAAAGAATTGCGAAACTTAAAAGAACTACAAAAACAATATGTTTTAAATTTGGGTGATGCAATTATCGGTAACTTAGCTCAACAGCTAGAAAAGGAATATAATAATATTCGTTTTTTAAATGAAAAATTATTCACGATGAAGGAATTAGAAGAGTTAACAAAAGAATGTATGAATGGATTGCTTGAAGAAGATGAGCGTAACGAACCCCTAGAATTTGATGTAAATATTGCGAGCTATCTTTTTCTTGAATATAGAAAATCTATAATTAATAATCTCGATTATATTTGTTCTTCACATGAAGACAGTGACCCCATTAAAAAAAACTTAGTTAAAGCTTTCAATCAACAAAAAGACTTTTTTTTACAAAAAAATAATCAATATGGATATGAATTAATCAACTCATTATCGATTACACTTTTACCAAATTCGGATAAAATAAAATTAGAAAATTTTCTAAATAATTATTCAAAAAAAACAATTTATCAAAAGCCAACTTATCTTAGATTAAGTAAGTGGGATTATGTTTATATAAAAGAAAATTCTATAATATTACAAAAAAATATTAGTGATTTAGAAAATGATTTACCAAATCTAAAAATCAAATTAAAAGAATTTTTTAATAATTTGTAAATCTACGAGATTGTAATTTCCCCTCAAGAGTTTACACCTCTTCACTTTACGAAAATACTTGCAACATCAATGGGTTCTAGCTCCCCCCTTGAGGGGGAGCGGGCTTCAAGGATTTAACTGTAGTTAAATCCTTGAAGCCGTGGGGGGTCAGAAAAGCTTAGATAATAACCGATCCCGAGCCAAACTAAAAATTAATTAAATATTTTTCAAAAAAGACAATTTCTTGATTTTACTTTAAAACTAAAAAATATTTTAAATTTTTCTAAAAAAACCATCCAAAAAATTACAAAATTAACCTAAAAATAACTAATTTTTGTTTTAAAAATTGGAAAAATTGTTGATTAAAAACAAAATCAAGAAATCGTCTTTTTTGGAATTTTTTTGTTTTAACTTTTCTCTCAACATCAAAACCTCAGATGCTCTTAGTTTTTGACCCCCCACGATTCTAGAAACTTAACTACCGTTAAGTTTCTAGAATCCGCTCCCCCTCAAGGGGCTTAAACACCTACATTTTTAAGAACACTCATAAAGCCTGCATGCTCTAGCTACCCCCTTGAGGGGGAGCAGGCTCCGAG
>CAMDCJ010000083.1 GCA_945890035.1 Rickettsia typhi | reverse complement strand
ACTCCAACCGATATTCACAACACTAAGGCCATCGGCAAAATTCTCTATACTGATTTTATTTTACCCTTCCAAATTTCGGGAGCGATTTTATTCGTGGCGATGATTGGCGCCATAGTTTTAACCATGAAAACCGAAACGCGCTACATTCGCAAACAAAATATTTTCGCGCAAGTTTCGCGAAGCAAAAAAGATACTCTGGAAATCGTCAAAGTAAAATCTGGCGAAGGAATTGATTTATAAATTAAAATATTTTATGTACCAAATTCAGCAACATTATTTCACAACTTTAGCCACAATTTTATTTTGCATTGGCGTTGGCGGAATTTTTTTAAATCGCAAAAATATTATCTCAATTTTAATGTCAATTGAGCTAATGCTTCTTGCAGTTAATATAAATTTTGTATCTTTTTCGGTTTATTTACATGATTTACTTGGACAAATTTTTGCTATTTTTGTGCTTACGGTCGCAGGCGCCGAAGCCGCCATCGGTCTAGCAATTTTAGTAGTTTATTTTAATAATCGTAAAAATATCGAATTAGAAAATATTTCTTCAATGAAAGGTTAATGAAAGCAAAATTTGCCACATTTATAATCCCATTTATATTCTTTAATAACCCGCTTTTAGCTCAAGATTACTGCTCTTATCCACAAAAATATTACGATGTAATTTTAACCGAAGTTGCCAATAAAAATCCTAATGTAATTGAAAATTTACCAGAATGCTTAAAGCAAGATCGTAATTTAGTTTTCAAAGTTTTGTTGCTCGATAAAACTCAATTTCAAAATGTTTCCGAAACGCTTCATCAAGATAAAATTTTTATAAAAAGAATCATCAAAGCCGACCCTGATATTTTGAAATATGTTGCGCCCGAAGTGCGCTCTGATTCATATTTTATGGAAGAGGCAATTTATATTAATCGCGACGCCCTTAAATATTGCTCTTGGAATCTTCTTGATAACAAATTATTTATGAAAAAAATGATTGATTTGGATTCGGATAATTATAAATTTGCCTCGGATCGCATTAAGTCATTTGAAGAGTTCGCGCGCCCTGCCCTTGAAGATAATGGGCTTCTTCTCGAATTCTCTCCACCAAATGTTAAATCGAATAAAGAATTTGCAAAAATTGCCATTATTTCCGATAGAAATGCTTTCAAATTTATTAATCCAAAATTGGCTTTAGATCAAGAATTAATTGATCTCGCTAAAGATAATGACCCCCTTCCGCAATCCGCAGATTTAGAAAAATATTTACGCGAAAATTATATCAAAAAACATGAAAAAAAGAATCTTGGTGAATTCATTGCAAATGAAGCTCAATTTTTTAAAAAAAATCAACTTATCAATCGCAATTTTATTACCAAATGGAGTAAATCTTTTAATCTCGAAAAGATTCAGCTGGGAGAACTTAAAGAAGAGTGGCGCCTAAATCCAATTGAAAGAAGAAATTATAAAAATTTGTGGACCGAGGATTTCAAAGAATATCCGGATTTAATCAAGCGTATTAATAAATTTTTTGCCAAAAGGCGCATTATGCCGGAATCAATTTCCGATTTAAGCACGACCTATCTCTGGAAAATAAAAGACAAACCTTTAACTCTCGCCTTCAATCTTTACGGCATCTCCCGAACATCCGACGAAATTTTATCGCAAAATTTTTCTAATGTCATTTCGATAACCGCAATTGCGCAATTTCAAGAAAAAAAATGGCGATTATCGATTGTTGATGTAATTTTTAATCGCGAGTTAAAGATTGATGCGGTTTATGAAAATGGTCACAAGAAATATACCCTTTGGGATTTATACAAAACGAGTGAAAAAGATAAAAATCCTAAAGTAATTTTTAAAATTGAAGATGCTATTTGTGATTATTTTCAAATATTCAAAGAGCAACCAAATGGTCGCTATAAAATTGCTTATGAATCCAATAAAGTCCAATGTATCGCCAATTCCATTGATTAAATTATAACTTTATCGGTTGCAAATTTTTCAACTCCAACCATATATAAATCATTGATTTCTTTGATGTCATTGACGGTCCAAGCCAATAATTTTGAGGGCTGAATTTTTTTCAAAAAATCTTTATTTATCAATTTATAATTTATTGAAATAAAATCGATTACTCCAATATCAATCATATCAACAGCCCCCTGACACTGCGCTTCTTCATCACACACGCCCACAAAATTAATTTTTTGTGCAAAAAAATTGCGAAATTTTAAAGAAATTTTGCCGGTTAAAATATAATCGGAAATATATGGTGCAAAAAAAACTTTATTCAAATCAATTTCCTTTAAAATCAAAACTTCTTTGAGTTTTTTTAAAACGTTATCGATATTTTTTTCGTCCAAATTTTTGAAATCAATCCAATATTCCAATTCATTTTTGTGAACTAAATAATCTTGAAGCCTTGGTAATAAAAATAGTTCTTTTTCAGCGGGCTTGTCATGTTTAACAAAAAACTCACCATCAATCCACCAAATGTCAAATTCCACTCCTTTAAAACCTTTTTCAAAAGCATTTTTCAAGCTCGCAATTGAGTTTTGTTTCATGTTATTTTCGACGAAACCACGATGAGCAAATAATTTAATCATATTTTTATAAAAACTAATTTTAGGATGGCTCAAACTTCTTAAAAAAATACTAGAAATTTACTTAAGAAAAATCAAATAAACATTTAAAATATTTTAAAAATTGTCTTAAAAATCAAAATAAAATTTTACTTAACCTAAAAACAAAAAAATCGTTGTATCATAAAATAAAAAAAGTAATTATAATTAATCAAAATATGCAACACCAAAAATTATATCTCAAAAAATGATGATGAACTTAATTCGCGATTAATGCGAATTGAATCATCCTTAAAATTATGCAATCGCCATATTTAAGCGATCCATTAATCACCGCGTTTGGTAAAATTTATAAAAAACAAAAGAGTTGAACAGTTATTTAAAAAATTATGATTAGAAATATTTCAAATTATTCTTTTTCACCTTAGAAAATAGCTGATTTTACTCGTAAAATATTCGAGGAAAAATGACAAAAATTACAATTACAATTGACGGCGCTCACCGCGAGGAAACTCGCATCGCCGTTCTTGATAGCAATGGCAAACTTCTAGATTTCGATCGCTCCGCTCTAGCTATAAAACAAATTAAAGGCAATATTTATTTAGCTAAAGTAACTCGCGTTGAACCTTCTTTGCAAGCGTGCTTCGTTGATTACGGCTCTGATCGCCATGGCTTCTTACCTTTCGCTGATATTCACCCCGATTTTTATCAAATCTCGGAAACTGAGCGTCAAAAACTCCGTGAACTCAATATCAGTCAACCGCAAAAAAATGAGGATGATGATTTAGCAAATTCACCAACCTCACCTTCTAAAAATAATGATGATGAAGGAAGCGAAGATGAGTCAATCACGACTGGCGCATATTCTGTTGAAGATGAATTATCGGGTTATGGTGGCAATATTTACAACATTCACAAAAGATACAATATTCAAGAAGTTATCAAGCCTGGGCAATTAATTATTGTTCAAGTTGGCAAGGAAGAAAGAGGCAATAAAGGCGCTTCAATGACTACTTACATCTCAATCGCTGGCAAATATTGCGTTTTGATGGCCAACACTCCAAACAAAGGTGGAGTTTCTAAAAAAGTTGATAATTTTCGTGATAGAAAAATTTTACGATCAATTTTAAGTGAAATAAATATCGGCAATGATCGCTCGGTTATTATTAGAACCGCAGGCGTCGGCAAAAAACCCGAAGAAATCAAAAGAGATTGCGAATATTTAAATCGCTTGTGGGATACAATCAAAGAAACTTGTACAAATTCCAAAGCTCCGTCTTTCATTCACGCTGAAGACGACATTATTCGCCGTTGCATTCGCGACATCTACAACGAGAATGTTAGCGAAGTAATTGTTGAAGGCAAAGAATCATTCGAAATTGTTACAAATTTCGTTAAATTAACGATGCTCAATGCTCCAGAAAATATTAAACTTCACGACGACAGAATTCCAATTTTTAATAAATATCGCGTTGAACAACAAATTTCGGCGCTTTACGAAAAACAAATATCACTTCCATCTGGCGGATCGATTGTTATTGATCACACTGAAGCTCTAGTTGCCATCGATGTCAATTCTGGTCGCGCAACCAAAGAATCTGGGGTCGAAGAAACTGCATTTTCCACCAATTTTGAAGCGGTGAAAGAAATAGCTCGTCAACTTCGTTTGCGCGATTTGGCAGGTTTAGTCGTTATCGATTTCATCGATATGTATGACCAAAAACATCGTCGCAATATTGAAAGAACTTTACGCGATGAATTGCAAAACGATCGCGCGCGCATTCAGCTTGGCAGAATTAGCGTTTTCGGACTTTTAGAAATGTCGCGTCAACGCTTAGGTGCTAGCTTCTTTGAAACCATCACCGAACCTTGTAAAAATTGTGGCGGAACCGGATATGTTCGCTCTGTAGAAATTTTAGCAGTGTCAATTTTACGAGCAATTCGTCACGCATGTGCCGATAAACAAGCTGGGGTAATTCATATTTATGCTACCGCCGAAACTATCGCTTATATCATGAATTTCAAAAAATATGATATAATTTCAACTGAGAAAAATTATAATGTTCATATTTTTATGCAACCAACCGAAGAAAACGGTTCGCAAGGTTTTAGCATTAAAAAGCGCAAAAATCTTTCTGAGGAAGAAAGAAGAGAAATTGAAATGGAAGTTACCACTGGCAAGGTTAATCAATTAGATATTGAAAAAAGTTATTTTGAAAATTTTGTTCCAGAAGAAAATTCAGAAAATAATAATGACGATTATGCGAAGTCTGGTGGCGATAATGAGAGAAGTCATAATCATAATAATCATCATAAACACCAACACTCAAATAATCGCAACAATAACAACAATAATCGACGCAACGATAACAACAAAAGAAGAAACAACAATCCCAACAACCCGAATAATCGACGCAACGATAATCGTTATAAAAATTCTTATTCTGAAGAGAAAAAAGGTAAATCTTTCTTTTCTTTTCTTTTTAAAAAATAATTAAAAGAGCTTACACACACCACATTTAGTAAAAACACTCGTCAAACTTATGTGCCGTAGCTCACCCCTTGAGGGTTATTTGCGTTAAAAAAATAGCCTAAACGGCCATTTTTAGCAAATTACAGATTCTAGAAACTTAACGGTAGTTAAGTTTCTAGAATCGAGGGGGGTCAAAAACTTGGAGCGTCAAAGGGCTTGATATTATCGTAAAAATTGCAACAAAAAAATTCTAAAATTGGCGATTTCTTGATTTTAAATTTAATCCACAAATTTATAAATTTTTTAAACAAAAATTGGTGATTTTTTAGATTATTTTTGTAATTTTTTGATGGATTTTTTTAGAAAAAATGAAATATTTTTTAGCTCAAAAATAAAATCAAGAAATCATCTTTTTTGAAAAAATATTTTTTAAAAGTTTTTATTTTGGTTCTAGAGCGTTGATTATCGAAGCTTTTCTGACCCCCCCACGGCTCACGATTTGCAACATCAACAGGTCATAGCTCCCCCCTTGAGGGGGAGCGGGCTTCGCGGATTTAACGGTAGTTAAATTCGCGGAGACGTGGGGGGTCAGAAACTTAGAGCGTCGACGGGCTTGAGATTATGTAAAAAATTGAAATGAAAAAATTTTAAAAAAGACGATTTCTTGATTTTACTTTTAAACTAAAAAATATTCTAATTTTTCTTAAAAAAACCATCCAAAAACTACAAAAATAACTTAAAAAATCACCAATTTTTCTTAAAAAAATTTATAAATTTGTGGATTAAATTTAAAATCAAGAAATTGCCATCTTTGGAATTTTTTTGCTTTAACTTTTCTCGAAACATCAAAACCTTTGGCGCTCTAAGTTTCTGACCCCCCACGGCTCTCAAATCGCAACTACCGTTGCGATTTTATCGCCTGCTCCCCCTCAAGGGCTTACACCCCTACAAATTTTATTAACTCGTAACTTTTAATTTTTTTATTCTAAATATTCGTTTGAGGAGTATCTCCATAGATTGAGAGTAGAAATTGGACATTGCTCTAAGGCCAATGGTAAAAAGGCTGAA
>CAMDCJ010000082.1 GCA_945890035.1 Rickettsia typhi | reverse complement strand
ATAAAAAATCCTGTAGAAATTTTAAAAATCGGTGATGAAATTTTAAAAATTTTATTCGAAGTTAGAAAATTTAAATCTGAAAAAAATCTATCAATGAAAACGCCGATTGCGCTTCTAATAATTGGTTCAAGCCTTGATTTATCAAGTGTTAGCGCAGATTTACTTAATGTTACAAAGCTTAAATTTTTAGATACTTACCAATGTCAACTAAAACCGATCAATTTGCGGTGCATGTTCCAGAGATCGGATCAAGAGTTGAGCCGTCAGTCTGACAGTTATATACAAGGGTTCCAGTAAAACCGGAATCGCAATTAACGTTAATATTATTTCCAAAATCTAAAATTCGTGCATATTTGGTAAATGCGTGGGTACTTTTAACATTATACAGCTCGGGCGATTGATAAATAAAATATGATGGATATGAGGTTTTTGAAAATTGACTCCTATTTATTGGATTGAAATTGTAAATATACGAAGCTGGTTTAGATTGAAAGGTAAGCGGACCGTGATAAACATCGAACAATTTAATTCTATTAACTAAAAGGAGATAAGGGCTATTAGACTGATTTTCATGGTAAATTCGGAAAAGACTAGACCACGCCTCTATAGTTTGAGTACCAGCAGAAACGTTATCAAAATAATTTGTTCCGCTAAGACCAACTCTATCTTTAGCGTAGCATTTTATTGGGGCACATGGAATTCCAACTGAAGTATATAAACCAGATAATGAATTTCCATTAGATAAACAGGTATATTTTTGAGCTCCATAAAATCCTGATGCACAAGTTAGAGAGACTGGTGAAGCGGCAAAGTTAACAACTGTTGAAGTTGTATTTTCTGAGGCTGGAACAGTGCAAGCGATTGGTGAACAGTTTCCAGAAACTTTGGTAAAAGTTCCTGGGGTGGTAGATGTATCGCATGTGTATGTTGGTCGGGTGGATCCATAAGCATAACCGGTAGCACAATTTGTAGGAGTTGCATTTGTGGCTTGACCAGTAGAAGTCATATTGAAATTATGAATCGCTGGAACATTGCAATTATTTGCACTACAAGGAAGGCCACCTGGAACATACATTCCTGTTGGAGAATCACCATTTGGTAAACAGGTATATGAAGGAGACCCTAGATAACCGCTCTTACAAGTTATTGATACTGGACTAGAAGTGAAATTAACTGGAGTGTTATCGATAGTTGAGTTAGTTGAAGATGGAACATTACAGGTAATCATTGAACAAGTTCCGGAGCTTGGATCAAGAGTTGAGCCATCAGTTTGACAGTTATATGTTAGAGTTCCACTATATCCAGAATCACAGGAGAAAGAGTTATTTCCATAATTAAGAATTCGTGCATATTTAGTTAAAACGTGATTACTTTTAACACCATATTCTACATAACTACTCGAACTACTCATTGACCTAAAAGCTGAAACATTAGCACTTTGCGGAACATAACTCAAATTAATTGGTCCAAAAAATGACCAAGAAGAATCCTGAGATGTATAAGAAACTCCACCATGGTAAACATCATACAATTTAAACCTGTTAACAAGAGGGAGTAAAGATCTACCCATGTTGTTAGCCATTCTGTTATCAATATAAATTCGGTAAGAATCAGCAACCATAGCTTCCCATGAACCCGATAAAACCACATCAACATAATTTGTTCCAGCAAAACCATCTCTTTCTTTAGCATAGCATTTTGTCTGTTGTTGAGAGCAAGGTCCAATACATTGACTTGATTGATTATTTTGTGAACATGATCCTGAAATCTGAACACTTCCAGGGTTTGATGACCCTGTACATGTGTATGTTGGGGATCCCGTGAAGCCAGTTTTGCATGTTAAGGAAACAGAAGAAGTTGTATAATCGACTAAATTTCCATCGAGCATGGAATTGACAGTATATGGAATTGTACATTGAACTGATGCAGAATTTGATGTGCAACTTCCACTTAAATTAAAAGTACCGCTACCAATACAAGTGTAAGTAGGTGAACCAGTGTAGCCAGATTTACAAGTTAATGGTGTTGCAGTAGTTGTATAATTTACCGAAGCTCCATCCAATGTTGTGTTGACAGTTGGTAAGCTACAAGTTACTGCAGAACAGGTAGTTCCTGCTGAAGAAAATGTTCCTGGATTAGTTGTTCCAGTACAAGTATAGGTTGGAGAGCCAGTAAATCCAGTTTTACAAGTCAATGATCTTGCAGTAGTTCTGTAATTTACCGAATTTCCATCCGATGTTGTGTTGACAGTTGGAACAGTACAAGTGATTCGCACACAAGCTCCGCTAGCATTTTTAGCATAGCCAGAAGCACAATTGCAAGATGATCCAAAAACAATTTGACCAGCAACTGAAGTTGAAGTTGGATTAGCTGGGCAAGTGTAATAGATTGTACTAGTATATCCAGTTTGGTCGCAAGTAGTGGGTAAGCCTGAAGAAGTGTAGGTCAATCCACTTTTAGCAGAATAACCAGTTCCGGCTAGTAAGCTACAAGTTACTGCAGAACAGGTAGTTCCTGCTGAAGAAAATGTTCCTGGATTATTTGTTCCAGTACAAGTATAGGTTGGAGAACCATAAAATCCTGATGCACAAGTTAGAGAGACTGCAGAAGTGGTATAATTAACATTATTTCCACTTTGAGTTACATTGATATTGGTTGGAACAGTACAAGTAATCGCTGTGCAAGGAGTTCCGCCTGGGTAATAAGTTCCGAGATTACCTGTTCCAGTGCAAGTGTAGCTTGGAGAGCCAAAATATCCTTCTTTACAAGCTATGCTGATTGGGATGTTTGTAAAATTTACGGAAGTTGCATCGATTGTTGTATTGGCGTTTGGAGCGTTGCAAGTTTTTGTTAACAATGTCCCTTCAAATTTCCTCATCTTCCATTTTTTGTACAAATATTCTTCAACATCAGATTTGTCTTTAAGATTTAAATTACGATTATAAAAAGCTGTTTCACCAATATCGCCATTAATAAAATTGGCTGGCATATTTCCATTTCTGCAACCAATTGCTAATTCGGCATTGTTCAAAGTTGATGAGGTGAGGGTATCAGTTTCAGTTGAACTTATTCCGTCAATGGCAATTTCAATTTGTGAACCTTTAATTCTCGAAAGGCGAATTAGATTTGGAGTGTTGATTTTGGCTTTAATGGACCCGATAACGCTAATAGTTTCTGTAGAATTTTTAACACTAAATTTATAAGAACCCGAAAATAATTCTAAAGAAAAAGGGAAAGTGGTCGCGCTGGCATTATTTTTTTCAATGATAATTCCATCATCTAAAGTTTTGGGGCTAAATATTAAATATAAAGTAAAATCTTCAGTGCTATTAACAAAAGATCCATTTGGAACCGTTGCACAATTACCAATTAAAGAGCTAGTTTTTTTAAAACTTACCGCGGGTAATTTGTTTATTGCCGATAAAGCATAAGATGGATAAAGACTTGCCAAAGATGAGCTTGAGGAAATTATTGATCCTGCAGAAGCATTGGTATCTTTCCA
The DNA here is from genome assembly GCA_945890035.1 of Rickettsia typhi. Classification (GTDB taxonomy): domain Bacteria; phylum Pseudomonadota; class Alphaproteobacteria; order Rickettsiales; family UBA1997; genus CAILUF01. The sequence continues at coordinate 2,630 of CAMDCJ010000082.1, read as the reverse complement.
AACGGAAACTGTAGAATTATCGTCTTTTTCTTTATCAAAAGCTTCGCTTGAGGTGGCATCAAGCCAAAGAGTTAAATCTTCGATTCGGCTTACTCGTGATAATTTTGAAAGATTACGAGCGCTTTTTAATGAAGCCTCAGAAAACATTTCAATTGCTTGCGCAATACCGGCAATCAAAATGCCGATTATGATTATGACAATAGATATTTCAAGTAAACTAAAAGCTTTTCTCTTTATAAGTTTCACTTTTTAAATCTCGTTTAATATTAAAGAAATGTTTATAAGGGTTAGAATTAATTATTTACGCAAAATATAGCCAAAATTTCTGATGGTTTGAAGATAGTGAGGTTGTTTAGGATTATTTTCAATTTTCTTGCGTAAGCGAGTTATGCTGACATCAATGCTTCTTTCGTCAACTCCACCAAGCATTTCCGATAGTTTGTTGCGAGCGATTGCATTGCCTTGATTTTCAGCAAGAATTTTTAAAATTTTTGCTTCACCTTCGGTTATATGAATAAATTCTTCATCTTTTTTTAAGCGCAATTGTTGAGTATTAAAATTAAAACTGCCGAAGGAAATAATATTTTCGTTAGAGGGTTTTTCTTCAATTTTATTAAAAATATTATTTTGCGTTCTTTTTAAAATATTATTAATGCGAAGAAGAAGTTCTTTGGGCTCAAAAGGCTTGGGCATGTAGTCGTCGGCTCCAGCTTCAAGACCTTTTATTCGGTCATCTTGTTCGCCTCGAGCGGTGAGCATTATGATCGGAGTGTTGTCCAAAGAGATTCGAAGATTGTTGGTAAATTCAATGCCACTTTGATTTGGAAGCATCACATCAACTATAAGCAAATCATATTTTTCAGTTTTTAAAAAATTCTTTGCTTCATCGCTATCCTTCGCCAGAGAGGTTTCAAAACCATTTTCCTCTAAAAATTTTCCAAGAAGATTGCGAAGTCTTGTATCGTCATCAATTACTAAAATTTTTAATATTTTTTTCATTGGTAAAATTATTTTAAATTTTTAGCGATTTCATCAAGTTTTTTAAGTTTTACAAGAATGCGCTCAAGCGAGTCAAGTCTAAGCATGCAAGGACCATCAGAAGGTGCATTATCAGGGTCTTGATGTGTTTCCATGAATAAGCCAGCAACTCCAACTGCAGTGGCTGCGCATGCTAAAGTTTCGACGAATTCTCTTTGTCCGCCACTTGCGCCACCAAGTCCGCCGGGTTGTTGAACTGAATGCGTTGCATCGAAAATAACTGGGCAACCAGTTTTTGCCATAATTGGCAAACTGCGCATGTCAGAAATTAAAGTATTGTAACCAAAGCTAACGCCACGCTCAGTAAGCATGATTTTGTTATTGCCATTATGGTCAATTTTTTGCACAATATTTTGAGCGTCCCAAGGCGCTAAAAATTGTCCTTTTTTAACATTAATAATTTTATTAGTTTTGGCAGCGCATGCAAGTAAATCGGTTTGGCGACATAGAAAAGCGGGAATTTGCAAAACATCAACTTCATCACAATTGGCTAAAAAATTGCATTGTTCTTCATTGTGAATATCGGTTAAAATTGGACAATCAAAATTCTTTTTAATTTCGGCAAAAATTGGTAAAGTATTTTCTAAGCCCATACCTCTTTTGCTAGCAACGCTGGAGCGATTAGCTTTGTCGAAAGAAGATTTGTAAATAAAATTTATTTTTAATTTATCGCAAATATTTTTGATATTTTCAGCCATCATCATTGAATGGTCGCGGGATTCAGTTTGGCAGGGTCCGGCAATTAAAACGAATGGTAAATTATTTGAAATTTCAAAATTTTTGAATTGAATTGTGCGCATTTTAATTATGTTGAATTAGAAATTAAAGTTTATTATAGTTTTAATGCAAATAATACTAAAATATAAATTTCAAATAACAATTTATTTTCATTTAAAAAATGTTCGCAAAGCCATTTAGTATAATATTAGTTTATGTAATCACCTGTTTTAATTTATTGTTTATTTTGTCGCCATTTTTAGCAATTTTATTACCATTTATTGATTACCAAAAAGGTGAATTTATTATTTCTGGCTCAATACTTAACAAGCTCGTAGATGTTTTTGGAATTATTATTTTTCTCATCAGTTTTTTAATGCTTATTTATTTATTTTTAGATTTTATTTTTGGTTTTTCCGTAAGATATTCTTTAAAAAAATGTAAGAAATATGAGAAATATAAAGAATATGATTTTTTAACTCCAATTTTCTCGCAAGTTAAAGAAAAATTTGGTGAAAATTCAGTGCATTTATATATAAAAAATACAAGCGAAATAAATGCTTATGCTGTTGCCAGCCTTGGGTCGCGAGCTGTTGTTATAACTCGTGGAATGATTGATCATTATTTGGTTTTATGTCCTGAACCAAAAATGTTTTTATCAGCAATTAGAAGTATTATTTCTCACGAAATGTCGCACTTAATTAACAAAGATTTTTTACCTAGTTTTATTACGATGACCAATCAAAAAGTAACCAATTTCGTAAGTAGTGTTTTGCGTATTATTTTTTTTGGAATTGCAAATTTGGTTTCATTCTTTCCCTACGGCGGAAGATCTTCAGCGTTTTTAATGTCAGTTGGTTATAATTCACTCTGAT
>CAMDCJ010000081.1 GCA_945890035.1 Rickettsia typhi | reverse complement strand
ACTAAACCACCATTGTTTATTATGCCAAGTGCGACGAATTTGCTTTTCTTTAAATAAAATAATTGAATTTTCTTTTATATTATTTTGGATATTTTTGGCTATTTTATTGTTCATAATTTTTAGTTTTAGGGTTTATTTTTTGGTATTTTAGATTTTAATTTCTAATATGATTTGGTTTTTATTATTAGTCATAGCTTTTTATTGACTGTTTTGTAGTCATTTCAAGCTCATTCAGTCGTTTTTGTATTATAAAGATTTGATTAGTTGAATCGTTTACCAAATCTTTTCCGGAAATGACTTTATGCATTTCTGAAATAATTTTTGATTCTAATTTTTTCTTTAAAAACTCAATGTTTGAAATTTTTAAATTGCCAAATTTTTGCATTTCTTCTTTTGTTAAAAAGGCGTCAATAACAGCAATTAAGGCAGAGTCTCTCTTCCAATATATTTTATTATAATCACCATCCTGTGCAGATTTTATCAGGAAAGATATTCTTATAAATACCGTTCTATAGGAAGAAAACAAGAACCACATCAATTCACCAATGTAAGGCCTTACATCATCAATATTTTTAAAAATTTTAATATAATTTTGGTTTATCATGTACGTTGGATTATTTTTTAGCAAAATCTTTTCATATTCTTCTTCTAACAAAATATCAATCACATTCAGAGTCATAGGTAAATTTTCACGAAACTCGATTAAAGTCTGCCATAACTTGTCTATTGCCAACAACTTTCTTTCCATTGCTGCTTTTTGTGCTTCGGAAAAAGATGAATAAACCGCCGCTTGATGTGTAATTTCTTTTGAGAGACCGGATTTTATAATTTCAATTTTTTCGCTATATTTATGATCAATTGCTTTCAATCTAGTTTTTAACCAAAATTTTATTATCACTAAAGAAATTCCAGATGAGATAAGAAAATTGATAATAAAATCTCCATAACCCCGCCAAAATTGAGATAAATAAAACAACATATCAGACATGGTAACCCCTATTAATTTTATTTTTTTCATTCACCATCTCCTCATAAATCTTAAATAAATGCTCGAGCCTTTCTTCGTCGCTTAGAAAAGGACGGGAGCGATAGCATAATTCAATGGCGAGGTCAAGATCGCGATGGGCTTGACGCAATTCCGCTGGCATTTTATCGGGGTCGTAAATTTCTGCCATAGTTTTTTGCGAGTATTTTTCGCGCTCTTCCAAAATATTATAAACATGATTGGTCAAATTTTGTTTTTGCTTCTCGCTAATATCGGGGAATGGAAATGTGTTATAACAAATTTCAGCGGAGTATCTTAAATCAGTTTTTAATCTTCCACCAACCGCCCTAACCCACAACATATGAATTTTAGAAGTTAACACTGCAAAAATCCACGGCTCAGCTTCATAGATTACTTGCGCAGAGTTTGGAACTATTGTCGAAGAATCAACAAAGCCAATCGGAATATATTCTCTTTTCTCCGACGAAACAATTGGAATTAAAATTGAATTTGTTAAAGTTTCGTTTAAATCTCTAAATTGATGAGGTCTTGTTGCAAGAGCGTTTAAACTCCCATCTTTGCTTGCTAAACGAGCATTTTTTATAATATTTATTTTTTTTGCTATTTCAGGAATTTGTAAAATTTCATCATCAATTTTTACATTTTTAAACCATAAGCAATATTTAAAAACCCCTCTTATAAATTCTTGAGAACCAATAAATTTTTTAATATATTTTTCCAATTGTGGATATTTTTCAATTAAAGATTTTTTTTCTACAGAATTTAAAAATAATTCGGTGCAACCTCCCGGTAAATTTCCATAAGAGAGCTTAGGAAAACATGAAATTGGTTTTGATCGCCTTTCAACCATTACGCTTTTAGTGACCGTTAAATATGGATTAATCTCATCGACATTTAAAACATTTCCATCTTGAAAAAGAGTTTTTATTTCTCGATTGTTAATTATTCTAACGCCAATAATAACGCAGGTTACACCCGCATTTTTTTTGGCACTATTTTGCCATTTAAATGAAGTATGGGCAAAGAATATTTCTAAATTTAATTTTAAAATATTTGGCCAAAAAATGCTCAATAATTCACCCTGACAAATTGAATTGGTAGAAACAAAAGCATATCGATGTGAGGAGTCTTTTATATAAGATGAAGCCTTGTAAAACCAACAACAAATATAATCCAAACTAGCGGATTTATTGATTTCGCCAAGCACGAATTTAATATCTTCTTTTTGTTCTTTATTCTGATTCCTTCTTCCCAAATAAGGTGGATTTCCTAAAATGTAAATCTCCTTGCCAACATCCTTTGGACAATGCTCTTCCCAATTAATTCTTGTCGCATTTTCGCAAATAATTTTTCCGCCTTCTTGAAGTGGTAAAGTTGGATTGGCTTGCCCAAAAATTTCAATATATTTAACATTCATTTGATGTTCAGCAAGCCATAAAGAAAGCTTGGCGATTTGACAGGCAAAATCGTCAATTTCAATGCCATAAAATTGCGAAAGCCTAATTCGTGAAAATGAAAAAGCGAAAGCCGATGTTATTTGACGAATGCGATTTAAAATTTCAATTTCAAGTTTTTTTAATTCTTTAAAGGCAATGATTAAAAAATTTCCCGAACCGCAAGCTGGGTCAAAAATACGAATATTTTCAAGCCTCAAAAGTAATTGATTAAGTTTTTTATAATCATCAAAATTTTTATCAAATTCATTTTTTAATTCTTGTAAAAAAAGTGGCTCAATTACCTTCATAATATTTGGCACCGAAGTATAATGCATTCCCATTACGCTTCGCTGTTCATTATTCACCACCGCTTGCATCATCGATCCAAAAATATCGGGATTGATATCTTGCCAATCGAGCTCACCACATTCAATTATTAATCTTCGTGATTTTGCAAAAAATTTGGGAATGTTAATTTTTTGCGAAAAAAGCCCGCCATTTACATAAGGAAATTGTTGTAAAAAATGCGGAAAATTAGTGCGATTTTTATTATTTAAAACTTCAAAAAATTTCTCAAAATATTGATCTAAATCACTACCATCGATTTGTGTGTTTGAATCAAGAGTGTCAATGAAAGATGAGAGTTTAAAAATACCAGTATCTTCGGCAAAAAAACAAAAAAGCAATCTCGATAAAAAAATATTTAAATTTTTTAAATCTTCTTCATTTTTAAATTGATTATCTTTTTGAATTTCATCATAAATTTTTGCCATTTTTTCTGCAGCCTTAACATCTGCTGGATTTTCGTTTTTATGATTGGCTTTTTCCATGCCTGCCCAAGGCAAGAAGAAATCAAAACGCTTATTTAGATTAATAATCTTTTCATCCAGCGTGTCTTTTGTTTTGGTGTCAATTGCTAAAATTATTTTAAAGTCGGTGACAATTATGAAGCGAGGATTATGGCGATTGGTTGCTTCGTCATTTTTAATTGAATCAATTAAAACATGCAAATCTTGATCTTCACATTCTTGAAAAAAAAGTTTTTTCTTAAGAATAATTTGTCCTGCTTTTTTAGCTAAATTGTGTTTACCTTTTTTTAGAAGAGTGATGGTTGCTTTTGGCAAGCCATAAGCAAGAAGGAGCTCATAGATAAAATTTTCTCTAGAGAAGTTTATTATCAAATTACTTAAATTTTCTTCAATTTGCGCGATATTCATATTTTCAAAATTATTCGTCCATTTGTGATAAATTTTTGCTCGCTTACTTGCAACATTAAATCCCAGCCAGCCCTTTGAATTGAAGGCACGATGAACTTAGTTGAAATATCTTGTTCGCTTAATTTCTTTTTTTCAATAAATTCAATATTCACACTCACGAGATTATTTTTTGTTTGATAAAATTATTCCAGCGGTGTCTTTAAAAAAAGCTTAGTTCACATACAAAAAATTGCAAATTTTAATTAGTAACTTGTAAAAATTTTATAAAAAAATCCCCACCCATCGCCCTAATTTCATGAAATCTAAAATTAAAATTCGGCGTGTTAAATTTTATAATTATATCTGCATTTTTAATCAAAAATTAACGCAGATTTTTAATCATTTTTATAAGATTAAATGCGATTGATATTTTTAACTAAAATGCTCTAGGTTAAAAAGAACGCTCTACCCTCACAACAATTATCATGTCTGGTTTTCTATCTGCCTTTGTCAAATATTCAGGTAAGTCTTTAAGTTTTTTGTCCCAATGCCCAACATAATGAACCTCTTTAAAAGTCGCATTAAAATATTGCTTTAAACTAGTAGTAAATGAGTCGCCGACAACCCAAACATATTTATCTGAAAGCGGTTTCTGATTGATCGAAACATAAGGCGTATCAAATGAGGTTTTTTGTTCATTGTGAATTTCTTTTATAGTCAAAACTGGCTTTTTTTTCCAAATAACATCCCAATTATCTTCGGGGTGAAGCGGGAAATTATCTAATTTAGAGATATCAATAATGAGATCACCTGCAATACTTAAACCTTTATGATAAAATTCAACATGCGGAACAGGGAGCGCAAGAAGATTAGAAAGACCTAAATATGCTAAAAAAGCACCTTTATTATTCCAATGCGTGTCAGTCATCCGATACAAAATTCCCTCAGTTTTTTTTAAACGAAGCAAGTCATTCGTTGGATTATAAACAGTGAGATTTGGAATATTATTAAGTTTATCTAAAAAGAAACTCACATATTTTTTAGATGATGGCACGAACTTATCTGGCAAATATTCTGGATATATACTGGATTTATTGGGCCCTAAAATCAAAGCTACCTTTGTGTTATATTTAGCACCAGTTTCTGTAATTTTTGAAAACATTTCAGTGATAGCACCTATCTCACTTTCCGAAGGAACAATCGCAAGTTTAAGTTTAGCTACAGTATTATTATGGGCATTTCCTAGAAATAACCAATCTTCTTTTCCTCTATACCAATACAAGGAATAACCGGATCCATGCTCAAAACCTTTTCTTTTAATTACTAAATTTTCATAAGTATGCGATTTAGAAAAATCAGTTTTATTAATAATCAAACCAGAAACTCCAATAATAAAAACACCAAGACAAAGTATGGCAACTTTAGCTTTGCCATGCTTGCCAAAGCGGATTGGACATTCGACGAACTTATAAGTAAGCCACGCAAGTAAAACAGAGGCTAGAATGGCAATTGTACGCAAGATATAACTTGGAAATTTATCGTTAACTATCCTAGCAAAAGATAGCAAAGGCCAGTGCCATAAATAAAGCGGAAAGCTGATTAAGCCGAACCAAACAATAAACTTATTAGATAAGATTAAACGATTAACCCAACTTTTAGAACCGGCAATTATAAGCATTGATGTGGCGATGACGGGAACTAATGCCCACTTGCCCGGAAAGTTTAAATCTTTGTTCATTCGCCAAAATCCGTATAACAACAGAAATAAGCCAAGGAAAGAAAGAATATTAGCTAGAGTCTTGGGGTCAAATTCTTGCTTTTTATTATAAAAAATACGCGAAAGAACAGAGTCAATTTTTCTTTTAATATCAGCAAATAAGTTTTTTTTGTATAATGTAAGCCAAGCCAACAAACTCCCGCTTAGTAGCTCCCAAAAGCGTGTTTGTGGAGAATAAAAAGTAGCCGAGGCATCGTGCTTAACACCTTTGAGATTTAGAATAAATGAAGTAAGAGTAAAAAAAATAGTAATAGCTAAAAGATTAAACTTTTGCTTCCAAGCAAGCCATAATAAAAGTGGCCAAAAAATATAAAACTGCTCTTCTATGCCAAGGCTCCACAAATGTAGCAATGGTTTAGTATCTGCGCTTTTGTCAAAGTAACCAGCCTCATCCCAAAAAACAAAATTGGATATAAAGCCAGCACCAGAGGCAATATGCTTACCTAGCTGTTGCAATTCATCAGGAAATAAACTGAGCCAGCCAAAAATAAAACAAGCAATCAAGACAAGAATAAGAGCTGGAAATATACGCTTGATGCGCCGAGCATAGAATTCAAAAAAACTAAATGTACCCTTGTCTAGATTCTCAAAAATAATTGTAGAAATCAAATAACCAGAAATTACAAAAAAAATATCTACGCCAATAAAGCCACCCTTAATAGTTTTTGGAAATGCGTGAAATATTACAACAGCAAGAACAGCGATGGCTCTTAAGCCGTCAATATCTGGGCGATATTTGGGATGAGATAGATGTGTTTGATGCGCTGTCATATCTTACAGTTTGTTGGTTAA
>CAMDCJ010000080.1 GCA_945890035.1 Rickettsia typhi | reverse complement strand
GAGCTTGTTAAAATTTTTAAAGTTTATGTTGCAAATAAAAGTTTTTGTAAATAAAATATTCAACCTCTTGACTTGAGTTGTTTTTCTTAAGCTAATTTTCTAAGTAAATATTTAGATATTGTTTTGTTGATTTAGCTTAGATATTCTAAGCTTCTTTATTCAAGTGCAAGATTTTTAAAATTCATAAATTTAATTTAACATTATGTCTTTATACGAAACCGTATTTATCGCTAGACAAGATCTAACCGCTGAGGATGTTGATGCTTTAAGCAACAAATTCGCAAAAATTATTACAGATGCCAATGGCAAAGTTCAAAAAGAATATTGGGGTCTAAGAAATTTGTCATTTAAAGTCAAAAAGAATAGTCGTGGTCACTATATTCTTTTAAAAATAAATTCTGAATATCCTGCGGTTGCAGAGCTTAAGCGCGTTATGGGTTTCAACGAAGATGTTATCAGAAATGCAACTTTCTCAGTAGAGGCGCATAAAGATGAATCTTATTTGTTTCAATCAGCCAATGCCCATGATTACAAGGCTGGCAAAATTGCCGCTAAAAAAGAGCCAACTAAGCTCGATTTAGTTATTGACCAATTTCAATTTGATGCATAGGAGCTAAATATGTTACAAAACAAAAACAACAATAATAACAATAATAATCCTAACAATAACAACGAAAACGAAGAAGGTTTTGTTAAGGTTTCTCTAGTCAATCAAAGCGTTTTTATTCGTAAGAAAAAAACTTGCCCACTTCGTAACATTGATATTTCTGAAATCGATTACAAAAATTTAAAATTACTCAACAAATTTATTTCAGAGCGTGGAAAAATTATTCCTAGTCGAATCACTAATGTTGAAATTAAAAAACAAAGAGCAATTGCTCAAGCTATTAAAAGAGCTCGTAATTTAGCTTTAATTTCTCCAATTAAAAAAGACGCAACTTCTAACTAATTTATAAAATGAAAGTTATCCTTATTGATGCATTACCAAAGCTTGGCAAAATCGGCGACGTTGTTGTCGTTAAAAATGGTTACGCCAAAAACTTTTTAATTCCAAACAAAAAAGCAATTTGCTTTACCGAAGAAAACTACAAATCTTTTGAAAGTAAAAAACATGAGTTTGAACAAGGAAGCATCGCAAGATTAGAAGGTGCTTCTAAAATAAAAGCTTTAACTGAAGGCAAAAACATCATCATCATTGAAAATGCTTCTGATGATGGAAGATTATATGGTTCAGTAAATTCATCTCTTATCGCCAGCAAAATCAATGAATTGATTGGTGAAAAATTAGTTGAAAAAAGTGCAATTTTCTTAAATAAACCTATTAAAGAAACTGGTATTTATGAAGCTAAACTTGCGCTTCATTCTGAATTATCTATATCTGTTAAATTAGTGGTTAGCAGAACTGAATCTGAGGCTCAGGCTTTGTTAAATCCAAAAAAACCTGCTAAAGCTAAAGAGGAATCTGAATCTTCTTCGGAAGAAAATTCTGACAATGATGCTCAAAAAAAACCTCGCAAAAAGAAAGAAAAAGCTTCTGAATAGAGTTTTTGTCGCGAGATAAATAAATTTTTTAAATAAAAAAAGCACTAATAAAATAGTGCTTTTTTTAGTTTTAAAATCAAAATAAAAATCATCCTTATATTTTTTTATAAACTCTAATCAAATCATTATCACTTTGCCAAAATTTTTGTAGTTGAAAATTGTTAAGCGCTTCATTTAAATTGGTGATTCCAAGCTTTCCAACCGCCTCTAAACCATCACTACCAATAATAATTCCAGCTTGAATCCAAATCAATTCATCGACTAAATTTTGGTGCAAAAATTGCGTAATTATTGAGCTTCCGCCTTCAACTAAAATTGAATTTATACCGATTTCATTAAGTTTTTTTAAGGCATTTTCTAAATCAATTTTACCATCAATTACTTCACAAAAAATTGCTAAATTTTGTGGATTTATTTGTAAAAATTTTTGTAAATTTGGATGATTTTTTTGCGATTCTGGGCATAAAATTATTGTCGCAATTTGTGGATTTTTACTAAAAATATTTTCATTGAAAGTGAAATCTAAATTTTTACAAATTATAATTTTTGTTGGTGAGTATTCTTCAAGTCCTAAAATCCGGCAATCAAGGCTTGGATTATCGATTCGCACCGTATTGGCGCCGACTAAAATTGCTTGGTTTTTGGAGCGTAAAAAATTGCCAAATTTGCGAGAATTTTCGGAAGTAATCCATTTACTTTGAAAATTTTTGGTGGCGATTTTGCCGTCAAGCGAAGTGGCAATTTTTAAAGTTACGAATGGTTTATTTTGTAATTTTGTTTTAAAAAAAGCGCGATTAATTTCTTGCGCTTCTTTCTCGCCAATTCCAACTTCAACTTTTATGCCTGATTTTTGTAAAATTTCTACGCCATTGCCTCGAACTCTTGTATCGGGATCGATCGTGCAAATTACTACTCTTGAAAATTTATTTTTAATGATTTCTTCCGCGCAAGGCGGAGTCTTGCCAAAATGACTACACGGCTCCAAGCTTACATAAATCGTTGCTCCTTCAAAAATTTTTTTATCAGAAATTTTATTTATCGCCTCAATTTCAGCGTGAGGACGACCATTTTTTGCGGTAATTCCTGTTGAAATTATCGTATTATTTTTGACGATAACGCAAGCAACCGAAGGATTTTCATTGGTTATGCCAATGTTTTTTCGAGATAAATTTAAGGCTAAATTAATAAATTTTTCGTCAATTCTTTGTGTCATATTTTTTAAAAAAGATATTGTATAAGTTTATTATTGATATATCTTGAAATTAGATTTGTAAAAATATATTTTAACACCAAAATTTAAAAAGAATTAATAATTTAAATTCTTAATTCTTTTTGTATTATTAATAAAAATGATTAAAAAACTAAATTTTAAAATGTTGAAATATTTTTTAATCATAATTTGTTTATTTGTTTGCTCTTGCTCTTCTGGGCAAGATAATAATTATGGAAATTATAAAACTCCTTACCAAAATCAATATGCTCCGAAACAGCAATATCAGCCATATTATATTCCTAATTCGCGAGCCTACACTAATCCTTACGCGCTTCCTCAGCAATATGCCTCACCATATTATGATACCGATCAATATTATGTTCCGCCAACCGATTACTATAATATCGAAAGAAATCAAAACTCTCCAGCTAGCAATAAATATTAAAAATAAATCTAAAATTTTGTATCTTTTTTTATTTCTTAATGTTTTGTTTTTGTCAAGCTGTTCTCGAGATAAATATGATAATGAAACTTTATATAATTCCGTTGGTTTTGATCAAGGTTCCTTGCCAAATGGGGGCGCAGGACAGCAAAAAATTGCTCCGGATTATTTTTATCGACAAGCTCAAGGCGCAATGGGCGGAGGTTATCAAGGTCAAGGCGGGGCAATCCCGAATCCTGGTTATCCACCGCAATATCAGCAACAAATGCCACAGCAACAATATTATCCACCAAATTATGCATCACCGCCTTATCAAGTTTATCCAAATGCTGGATCAAGATTTTACTCAAATCCATATGCGATTCCACCTTCTCCATATTATCCGCAATATGATGTTGATCAATATTATGTCCCACCTACTTACTCCTATGGCATGGAGCAAAGTGGGGCGCCAGCAAATCGTGCCAACAATCCTAGGTAATTTATGAAAAAAATTTTAATTTATAGTAAAGATATTTGTCCATATTGCACCAAAGCCAAAAATCTTTTTCAAAGAAAAGGTGTTGAATTCGAAGAAATAAAAATTACTTCTGATGAGCTTCGACAAGAAATGATTGAAAAATCTAATGGCAGAATGACCGTTCCGCAAATTTTTATAGGCGATTATCATGTTGGTGGATGCGATGATTTATATGCTCTCGAATCCGAAGGAAAACTTAATAATCTTTTAGGAAAATAAATTTTTTTCATAAACACTTGTAAGAAATTTATTTTAAACTAGTTTGTTTATATCGATTTAATTTAAATATTAAAAACAGAATCGATATAAGTTAAATCTTGTTCTAATCTTTTTAACATTAATTTTTAAAATATGGAAATAGTTCCTCTTCATAATGGCGTACTTGTTGAGCGCGTCGAAGCTGAAAGCAAAACTGCTGGAGGCATCATTATACCAGATACTGCAAAAGAAAAACCAGCCGAAGGAAAAGTTGTTGCGGTCGGTGAAGGAAATCGCGATGATAACGGAAAAAGAGTTCCCTTAGATGTAAAAAAAGGTGATCATATTTTGTTCGCAAAATGGGGTGGCACTGAAGTGAAATTTGATGGTAAAGAACTTATCATTATTAAAGAAACTGATATTTTAGCAATTGTTAAAAAAACTAAATAATTAATCAAAATCGGAGAAAACATGTCTGCAAAAGAAATTTTATTTGCAACTGATGCTCGCACCAAAATTGTTGAAGGTGTCGATATCATTGCAAATGCTGTTAAAATAACTTTAGGGCCAAAAGGTCGTAATGTTGTAATTGAAAAATCATTTGGATCACCAAGAATTACTAAAGACGGTGTTACCGTTGCTAAAGAAATTGATCTAGCCGATAAATTCCAAAATTTGGGCGCACAAATGATCAAAGAAGTTGCTTCAAAAACTAATGATATTGCCGGTGACGGAACTACAACATCAACTGTTTTAGCGCAATCAATCGTTCGCGAAGGAATTAAATCAGTTGCTGCCGGAATCAATCCAATGGATTTGAAACGCGGTATCGATATCGCCGTTGAAGCAATAGTTAAAGAGCTCGGCAAAATGAGCAAAAAAGTTAGCAACAAAGAGGAAATCGCTCAAGTTGCTACCATTTCTGCTAATGGTGATGCTGAGGTTGGTAATAAAATTGCTGATGCGGTACAAAAAGTTGGTCCGGATAGCCCAATTACCGTTGAAGAAGCCAAAGGTTTAGAATTCGAAGTTGATGTCGTTGAAGGTATGAAATTTGATCGTGGTTATTTATCACCATATTTCATAACTAACTCCGACAAAATGATTGTCGAAATGGAAAATGCCATGATTTTATTATTTGAGAAAAAAATCTCAAATTTACAACCAATGGTTCCAATGCTTGAAGCTGTAGTTCAATCTGGTCGTCCACTTTTGATTATTGCTGAAGATGTTGAAGGCGAAGCCTTGGCAGCTTTAGTTGTAAATCGTTTACGCGGTGGCTTAAAAGTTTGTGCGGTTAAAGCTCCAGGATTCGGCGATCGTCGTAAATCAATCATGGAAGACATTGCGGTTCTAACTGGTGGTCAATTAATCTCTGAAGATTTAGGAATGAAACTTGAAAATGTTGGCATCAAACAACTTGGTCAAGCTAAAAGAATTATCGTTGATAAAGAAAATACTACCATCGTTGATGGTTCAGGAAAATCAACGGATGTTAAAGCTCGTTGCGCTTCAATCAAATCACAAATCGAAGAAACTTCTTCTGATTATGATCGTGAAAAATTACAAGAAAGATTAGCTAAACTTTCAGGCGGTGTCGCTATTATTAAAGTCGGCGGTGCTACTGAAGTTGAAGTTAAAGAGAAAAAAGATCGTGTTGACGATGCTTTGGCTGCTACTCGTGCTGCAATGCAAGAAGGTATTGTTGCTGGTGGTGGTTCGGCTTTATTATTCGCTGGTCGCGTTCTTGATAAAGTTAAAGGTGCCAATGATGAACAAAATATTGGTATCAATATCGTTAAAAAAGTTGTGCAATCGCCAATTCGTCAAATCGCTGAAAATGCTGGTTTTGATGGCGCGGTTGTTGCTAATGAAGTGCTTTCAAAAGCTGATGCTTCATATGGTTATGACGCACAAAATAATAAATATGTTGATATGTTCAAGGCTGGTATCGTTGATCCAACTAAAGTGGTTCGCACCGCTTTACAAGATGCTTCATCGATTGCTGGCTTGTTGATTACAACTGAATGTGCTATCATTGAAAAGAAAGAAGAAAATTCTCACTCACATGGCTCTCCTGCGGGAATGCCTGGTGGCGGAATGTTCTAAATAAACTTTAAATTTCAAGAATATTTAATTTAAAGAATATTAAATTAACCCATATCAACCAAAAGTTGATATGGGTTTTTTTTGTTAAAATCATTGGCATAATTAAAAAAATGGGATGATGGAAATCACTTTCAAACCTACAATCACATGATCTAGTAACAAAATCTTATATTTTTTTTATAAGATATGCTATTATTTGGTTAAAAAAATGATAAAAAAAATGCTTAAAATGCGGTAAATTT
>CAMDCJ010000079.1 GCA_945890035.1 Rickettsia typhi | reverse complement strand
TTCACCATTTTTTTTAACTCGAGCGATAATTTCTTGTTTTTGCGACTCATCTAATATTGGATAACCTTTAGGCATAAAATCTCCTTAATTTTTAGAATTACCCGCAGATATTAATAAATTAAAATGTATTTGTAAAGGGGGCTGGTGCATCCGCAAGTGATAATCTTTCCTTTAGGTTAAAAAAACTTTCCAGTTCTTTAGATTCGAGAGAGGATATTAAAATTCTTGAGCCACTAGCTCCTTTGCCATCAAATTTTTTTATGTGATTAATTATTGCTTCAGGATCTTCTTTAGAAATACCATCTTTTTTTAATAATTCTTTCAAAATTTCTACGCAAGCATTTGGAGAAATGGCGATAAGTTTTTTCTCTATTGGATCTAACAAAACTGGCTTAGGAGGAGCAATATGATCTTGTCCATTGAAGAAAAAATTCATAATTTTTGTAAGGAGAGGCGGTTCAGAAGGGGCAATGTGAGCTTGCTCATTTTGCACGAAACTTTGGTAAATTTTTTCAACAATTTTACCAGGAAGCTCTTTGTTTCTTATTATAAGATTCTTTATTGAAGCTAGATTATTGCTACGAATATTATCATCAAGACGAAGCTCTGACAGAATTATATTATCTTTAAGAGCATATTCTAAATCTTGAGCTCCTACATCTGTGATTTGGTTACCACTAAGATTAAGACTTTTTAGAGTTATGTTATTTATAAGTGCTTCTGCTAATGCTTGAGCTCCTCCATCTCCGATTTCATTATACCTAATATTAAGATTTTTCAGAGCTTTGTTTTTTACAAGTGAATCTGCTAATGCTTGAGTTCCTAAAGCTCCGATTTGGTTATCACTAATATCAAGACTTGTCAGGGTTTTGCTATTTACAAGCGCATCTGCTAATGCTTGAGCTCCTCCATCTCCGATTTCATTATACCTAATATTAAGATTTTTCAGAGCTTTGTTTTTTACAAGTGAATCTGCTAATGCTTGAGTTCCTAAAGCTCCGATTTCATTATGACTAATATTAAGATTTGTCAGAGTTTTGTTATTTACAAGTGAAGCTGCTAAGGCTTGAGCTCCTGCATCTGTGATTTTGTTACCACCAAGACTAAGACTTGTCAGGGTATTGTTATTGCTAAATGCATTTGCTAAGTCTTGAGCTCCTGCATCTTTGATTTTGTAAAGGTTAAAATTAACTTCTGTTAGTTCATGATCATTTTCTTTAATCCTCTCCAAAGTTGATAGAAAATTGACCATATTCAACATATTTTAATCCTTTAATTATTGTTAATTTTAAAAACCAAAGAACAAATTTTATAACTTTTGAACCAAGATTAAATTTAATAAAAATCGATTTAATATTAAAGAAAATCTCCGCAACTTTTATACTATCTTTAAGGCTTAAATTTTAAAAACATTGAAAAAAACTTCAAGCTTAAGATTTAATATCGGCATATTATCAGACGGTTAGATTTTTAAAAATCTAAACTATTTAAAACCTTTTTCTCGTTATCAATAGAATTGGTCAAAATTTTTAAACTTTCAGAATTTCTTTAGCATTAATCAAATTAAATTTTTTATCATTTTCGCGACAAAAAAAATCAATTTTTTTTATAATTTGACTTACAGAGAAGTAGTTCGGGGAAATGTTGGTAAAAATAAAATTTATAATTTGATTTGATAAATCAATTTGTTTTCGTGATAAAATATTAATAAAAATTTGCTTTAACGAGTCGAGCGAAGCTTGATTTATATGGCAAGAAGCAATATTTTTTATTCGTGATTGCAAATCTTTCAATTCAAATATTTTATTTTCGTTACAAGATAAAATCAAAAAGGCCTTACTCTCCATTGCACAATTTAAATATTGCAAAAGTTTTTCTTCATCTTCAATTTGATAAAAATTGTCAATTATATAAAATTCATTTTCGCAAAAAATTCTTAAAGGATTTTCGGATTTAATTTGCTCTTCGGATATAAAATTTGCCTGATATTTTTGAGCATAAATATTAAGTAAATGAGTTTTTCCACAACCACTTTCGCCCTTTAAAATCAATGATTTAAGAAGATTTTTTTGATAATTATTTTGTTTAAAAAAGTTATCTAAAAAATTATAAGCGTCGATATTTTCGGGAAGCTTTATAAAATCGTCGCTTTTAAAATTATCGATATTTTTAGAATCGTAAAAATCAAAAAATAATTGGCTCACAATTTTATTTATTCAATAACTTTAGGAACGGCAAAATAGCCATAAATTTGCTTTGGCGCGTTTTTTAGAACATCATCCGCAATATTGCCGGTATTGACTTCATCGGCATTTAAGTGTAAAGGTTCATTGTGAACATTAATCATTGGCTCGACATTGTCGGTATTAACTTCATTGAGTTTTTCAATCCAATTGATAACATTTTCAATTTGAGTTGCTAAAATTTCTTTTTCATCTTTAATTTCAATTTGAGCGAGGCGAGAAATTTTTTCAATATCCTTTTGTGTAATTTTTGCCATATTTTATTTTATGATTTTTAGAGAAATAAGTGATTATAAAAAAATTTTACCAACGAAAGGGCGAATATTGGCTCTTGATGTTGGTACTAAAAAAATTGGAGTTGCGATTTGCGATGATACGCAAACAATTGCAACGCCGAAGCTTATTATAAAGCGTCAAAGTAATTTAAAAGATTTTGCAACACTTTTATCAATAATTCAAGAAAATCCTGTAATAGCCATAATTTTTGGCTTTCCCATTAGGATGGATGGCTCAGAAAATTTAATGTCTGATTTTGTGATGAATTTTGCAAAAAATTTTGAAAATTTTTTAGAAGAATTATCGATAAAAAATTTAACATTAATTATTTTTGATGAAAGATTATCAAGTTTTAAAGCGCGTGATTTTTTTAATAAAAGTTTTAAAAAATCAGCTCAAAAAGATTATGACGATATTTCTGCGAGCCTTATTTTAGAGCACTTCCTTAATGATCTTAGTCAAGGCGAAAATTAAATCATCGATCATTTTTTGATTATGCAAAGCACCCGGAGTAATGCGCAATCTTTCATCACCTTTGGCAACGGTTGGATAATTAATGTGTTGAACATAAATATCGAAATCTTCTAAAAGTTTTTGTGAAATAATTTTAGCTTTTATGGCATCGCCAATGCGCACCGAAACAATGTGCGAATTGTTTTCAAAAATATTAATTTTATTTTCCAAAAGTCTTTTTTTAACTTGCGTAACATTTGCAAAAAGTTTTTCGCGCTCGATTGTGCTTTTAGTTAAATATTCAATATTTATTTTTGAAGCGACGGCAATGCTTGGCGGTATTGAAGTGCTAAAAATAAAAGGCGAAGCATAAGAGCGAATTGCATCAATAATTATTTTTGATGAAGTTATGTAGCCACCTACAGTGCCAAAGCCTTTAGCAAAAGTGCCTTGAATAATATCGATTTGATTTTGGGCTGAAAATTTTTCGGTTAAACCCGCTCCACGATTGCCGTAAAGTCCGACAGCGTGGACTTCGTCGATATAAGTTAAGGCTTGATATTTTTTAGCAAGTTCAACGATTCCTGCAATATTTCCAAAGTCGCCATCCATTGAATAGACAGACTCAAAAATAATTAATTTTGGTTGAGATAAACTATAATTTTTGAGTAATTCTTCTAAGTGATTTAAATCATTGTGACGAAAAACATGTTTTTTTGCTCCGCTATTTCTAACTCCCGCAATGATTGAGGCATGATTATTGGCATCAGAGAATAATATTAAATCGGGAATGATTTTTACCAAAGCTTGAATGGCGCCGTCATTGGCGGTGTAACCTGAAGAAAAAACCAAGCCACTTTCTTTGTTATGTAAATTAGCGACGGTTTTTTCTAAATCAATAATCGGTGAGTTGTTTCCAGAAATGTTGCGCGTTCCGCCTGAGCCAACTCCGTAGTCTTCAAGTGCTTTTTTGGCTTGTAAAATTGCTTGCGGATTTTGACCCATACCCAAATAATCGTTGGAGCACCAAACGACTATTTTTTTACCATTTTTATTGTTAATGGCAAAAGGAAATTCTCCGCAAATTCTAGCAATATCAACAAATTCACGATAGCGATTTTCGCTTTTTAAATCTTCAATTGCTTTGATAAAATATTTTTCAAAATTTTGAGACATACTTTTTAAATTTTGAGGAATTCTATAATTCGGAAGTCTTTTGCACAAGTATTTTTTTTTGTGACTTTAATGACTTTTTTTTAACGATTAAAATCAATCCAAATAAAATTATTAATGATCCAACAAAAACCCAAATATCAAGCTTCTCATCAAATACAAAAAAAGCCACAAGGCTTGTGAATATTAATCTTGAAAAATCAAATGGCTGTAAGATTGACAAATCATTTTTGCTATAAGCTGTAGCGACGAGTTTATAAGAAATATTAGAAATTATTCCCAAAATCAAAAATTCAATAAATGAAGTAAAATCAAGGGGCACAAGATAAGGGATGGCGAAAGGTAATGAAAAAATAAACATAAAAAAAGTCATGTGAGCGACGATAGTTTCTGGTTTGTCGGTTTTGGTCATGGTTTTTACGATTAAATTCGAAATCGTCCAAAAAATAATTGAAAAAAATGAAAAAATATAGCCTTCGTCGAATTTATTAAATCCTGGGCGCAGAATAATAATAACGCCGATGAAACTTATGAAGCTTGCCATAAAAATATTTTTTGAAACTTTCTCTTTCAAAAAAATCATCGAGGCAATTGTTGTCACAATTGGCGTTAGAAAACTTAGAGAAACAGCTTCTGACAAAGGAAGGGCGTTTATCGCATAAAACCAAAAAAACATTGAAATCGTGCCATTTCCGCTACGAAAAATATGTAAATAAATATTTTTAGTTTGAAAAATGGTACCTCGATTTTTTATGAATTGAGGTAAAAGAATAATTAATCCAAAAAAATTTCGCATCATCACAATAAAAAAAATATGAAATTCTTGATTAAGATGACGAACTAGAGCGACAACAATCGAAAGCAGAAAGCATGCAAGAGTTATTTCAAAAATTCCTTGATAATTTTGTTCGGGATTTATTTTTGAAGAAATAAAATTTTTAAATTTTTTACGCATATTCATTGTGAATTTATTATTTTTTTGCATAAAAAATAATCAAGAAATAGGACTTTGAATTACGCATAATTTTTTATTTTTTTATAAAAATTTACAGCGTTAGCGTCGGCATTTATTTTTGAAAAATTTAAAGATTCTATAAAAACTCCTTCTAAATTTCGGGCTCGTGAAAGCGCTACATAGCTTTGTCCAGGACTAAAACTATCCGACAAATCGCATGAAATTTTATCAAGAGTTAAACCTTGTGATTTATGAATCGTAATCGCCCAAGCTAAAATCAATGGAACTTGAGTAAGCGAAGCTTCAACTTTATTGACGCGAGTCTCGGTATCAAACTTTTCTAAAAGCCACTCTTCGGGAGCAATTGTGAATGTTTTTGAGTTTGCAAATTCAACGATTGGATATAATTTTTTTGAAGAAAAATCTTTAACAATTCCCAAAGATCCGTTAATTATTCCTTCTTTTTGTAAAGTATTTTTTATCATCATAACCTGCGCTCCAACCTTCAATTTCAATGATTGATAAGCTATACAATTTTTCTTTAAAAATTCAATTTTATAAGAATCACCTTTGTAATCAGCTTGGAAAACTTGTTCAGGATTTGGAATGTCTTTTAAATATTTATTATTTACGAACTCAACTTTAGCGTTGTGAGTTGTCAAGATCGTTGGTTGAATTGCAGAATTATTATCTTTTACATTAATGCGCGATTCAAGAATTTCTTTATCTTCAGAATCAACTATTCCGTAGCGCAAATTATTTAAAAGTTTAATAAATTTTTCATCGGATTGTCTAAAAATTTTATCTAAAATTATATTATGAAAATTAAGATCTTCCCATGCTTTTGAATCAAAGCAAAAATTCGATGAGTTATTGTCGCGATTGATTGGAGGAAGTTGTAAAAAATCTCCAAAAAATAACATTTGCATTCCGCCCATCGGTTTTTCATTGCCTCTTACCGCACGAAAAACTTGATCTAAAATTTCTAAAACTTCACGCGAAATCATTGATATTTCATCAATCGCTAGCGTTTTTGTTTTAATAATTTTGCGTCGAACTTTTGAAAATTTGGGCAAGAAAATATTTTCAATAATTTGTTCAATTGGTTGATTAGCTAAGCCAATTCCCGCCCAGGAGTGAATGGTTGAGCCACCGATATTTACGGCGGCAATGCCAGTGCTGGCGGTTATTTCTAAGCCATTATTGGC
>CAMDCJ010000078.1 GCA_945890035.1 Rickettsia typhi | reverse complement strand
ATGTTGTTTGATTGAAGAAAGAAATTATTCAATTCATCAATATAATTTGGAGTATATCTAGTTACACTATCAAGTTTAAATCTACCAAGAGATTTTCGTAATTTGTAAACTATTTCTTTACTCCAATTGTATATTGCAGAATTATTTGTCTCACTCCACTCCAAAATAATTTGCGTCTTAACCTCATCTGATATTTTATCATAAATAAAAGTTATTGGAATTTCGCCTCTATTTTCTTTAGCTCTTTCAAAATATAATTTTTTCATAAAGTATTTTACTTTGATTTATAAAACCAAAAATCTCATCGCGAATACGGCGATTTACTCGCCGTGAAGCGATTCAACTTAAAAGCTAAATTTGCGTAAGCAAATTTAATGCGTAGCAATTAATCATCCAACTTCAGCGCCGCCAAGAAAGCACTCTGAGGAATTTCAACATTACCTATTTCGCGCATTTTTTTCTTACCTTTTTTCTGTTTATCGAGAAGTTTTCTTTTACGCGAAATATCGCCACCATAGCATTTCGCCGTAACATCTTTACGCATTGCCGAAACCGTTTCGCGTGCCACAATTTTTCCGCCAATTCCCGCTTGAATGGCGATGGCGAACATTTGTCTTGGAATTAATTCTTTAAGTTTAACGCAAATTGCTCTTCCGCGATTTTCGGCGCGGGTCTTGTGTGTAATGAATGAAAGGGCGTCGACGGGTTCAGCGTTAACCATAATCGTCAGCTTAACTAATTGACTATCTTCATAGCCATCCATTTGCCAATCAAAGCTGGCATAGCCTCGCGAGCAAGATTTCAAGCGATCATAAAAATCGTAAACAATTTCGTTGAGCGGTAAGCGATAAATCAACATGGCGCGCTCGCCGACATAAGTTAACTCTTTTTGAACACCGCGTTTTTGCGTGCATAAATCAAGCACCGAGCCTAGAAATTCATCGGGCGTCATGATTGTAGCTTTAATCCAAGGTTCTTCCATTTTTTCAATTTTAGTTGGATCGGGCATTTCGGCCGCGCTATGAATTTCATCGATTGTACCATCGCGCAAATGCACTTTATAAACCACCGAAGGCGCCGTGGTGATTAAATCTAAATCGAATTCGCGTTCTAGACGCTCTTGGACAATTTCTAAATGAAGAAGACCTAAAAAGCCACAACGAAAGCCATGTCCAAGTGCCGAAGATGTTTCTGGCTCATATTCAAAACTGGCATCGTTTAAATGAAGTTTGCCCAAAGCATCGCGGAATTTTTCAAAATCCGAAGCGTCGATGGGATAAATTCCACAAAAAACTACCGGCTGATTTTGTTTGAATCCGGGAAGTTGCGTTGCGGTGTCATTATTTGAAAGAACTATCGTGTCGCCGACTTTGCAATCCGCCACTTGTTTAATTTGTGCGTTGATAAATCCGACTTCGCCCGCTCTTAATTCTTCACAAAAAAACTTTTTTGGAGTGAAAAATCCGACGGAATCG
Organism: Rickettsia typhi; assembly: GCA_945890035.1. Taxonomy (GTDB): domain Bacteria; phylum Pseudomonadota; class Alphaproteobacteria; order Rickettsiales; family UBA1997; genus CAILUF01. Next base: position 4,838 of record CAMDCJ010000078.1, on the reverse strand, counting down.
ATTTGATAAACGGCGTTCGTCGCCATCATTTTTATTTTTTGTCCCTTTTTTAAAACACCGTCGATAACACGCGCCAGAACGATTACGCCCATATATTGATCATACCAACTATCGATTAAAAGTGCTTTAAAATCGCCATCGGGATTGCCTTTTGGCGCTGGTAATCTTTTAATTACGGCTTCAAGAGTCTCATGAATTCCAACGCCAGTTTTAGCGGAAACCAAAATTGCTTCGGAAGCGTCAATTCCGATAACTTCTTCAATTTGTTTTTGAACTTTTTCGGGATCAGAAGCGGGCAGGTCGATCTTGTTAAGAACCGGCACGATTTCGTGATTATTATCGATGGCCTGATAAACATTCGCCAAAGTTTGCGCTTCCACACCTTGAGTTGAATCAACGACCAAAATTGAGCCTTCGCACGCGGCCAAACATCGACTTACTTCATAACCAAAATCGACATGGCCCGGTGTGTCCATCAAATTTAACATATAATTTTTACCATCATCGGCTTTATAATTTAAGCGCACGGTTTGTGCTTTAATGGTGATTCCACGCTCTTTTTCGATGTCCATTGAGTCAAGAATTTGTGCCGTCATTTCGCGCTCTTCAATAGCTCCGCATTCTTGAATCAAGCGGTCAGAAAGCGTTGATTTGCCGTGATCAATATGGGCAACGATTGAAAAATTACGAATATGCGAAAGAGTTTGAGACATTGTTTTTATTTTATATTAAATTATGGTAAGTCATGATTCAAAATAATTTCGAAAAGTTTTTTAAAAAATTTGTAAAAAAATTAAAAATCTTCGATGAAAATCAAAATAATGGTTTTATAATAAACCGAAAATATATTTTAATTTTAAAATTAATCAAATTGATGTCAAATAATAAACTCCAACCAGTTAGGGGAACCAAAGATATTTTTGGTGCTGATATAAAAATTTTTAATCACATCATAAATATTGCTCGCAAAAAATCTGAAATTTTTGGTTTTGAAGAATTGCAAACACCAATTTTTGAATTTAGCGAAGTCTTTGAGCGCAACCTAGGAGAGGGTTCTGACATTATTTCCAAAGAAGTTTATAAATTTTTAGATCGCTCCGAAAATTATTTAACATTGCGTCCCGAATTTACCGCGGGAGTTGTTAGATCTTTAATTTCTAACGGCGAATTAATACAAATTTTGCCAAGAAAATTCTTTTCATTTGGTCCAATTTTTCGTTATGATCGCCCACAAAAAGGTCGTCAAAGACAGTTTCATCAAATCAATTTTGAAATATTTGGCGAAGATAATTTATATTGCGATATCGAGGCTTTATTATTGGCTCAAGGCTTGTTAAAGGATTTGGGAATTTTGGAAAAAACTACGCTTCAAATTAATTCTTTAGGTTGCTTGCAAACTAAAAATAATTATGAAGAAGAATTAAAAAAATATTTTGAAAAATATCGCGAAGATTTATCGCAAGATTCACAAAATCGTCTTGAAAAAAATCCGCTGAGAATACTTGATTCTAAGGATCAAGTCGATATTGAAATTTTAAATGAAGCGCCACTTATTAGCAATTTTTATACCGATGATTCTAAAAAAAGATTTGATGAAATTTTAAATTTACTCGAAAAATTTTCAGTTAAATATCAATTAAATCAAAGATTAGTGCGTGGTCTCGATTATTATACTTCGACAGTTTTTGAATTTGTAATGAATCACGAAGGCGCTCAAAATGCTGTTTTAGCCGGTGGTCGTTATGATAATTTAGTTGAAAAAATGAGTGGCAAATCGGTTCCGGCAATCGGTTTTGCTTCGGGCATTGAAAGGTTAATGTTGTTATTAAATTTAACTTTAGAAAATATTCGTCCAATTGCCGTCAATTATATTTCAGAAAATGAAAAAAAATGTGCTTTTGAAATTGCGAATCTCTTACGCAATTCTGGATTAAATGTTGATTTTGTTTTTGATGGAAACTTTAAAAAACAAATGAAAAAATCTTCGCAAAACAATGCTCGATTCGTAATAATTATTGGCGAAGAAGAGATGAAAAATAACGAAGTTGTCGTGAAAGATTTTGATAATGCTAAAGAGCAAAAAGTTAAACAAGAGCTCTTGATTCACTATTTACAGGGAAAAATTTAATGATCGGATTTGAATTAATTGAAGAAAATCTTAAAAGAAATTTTGAGGAAAATGAATTACATCACGGTATCATAATTGCTGGCAAAAAAGGCATTGGTAAAGCGAGTTTTATTAAGCAATTTTGTCAAAAAATTTTACATTCAAGCGGTGAAGCCAATGCTGATTTTCGGGTTGTTGAAAAAGTTGATGATAAAAAATCAATTGGCATCGAAGAAATTCGCAAACAAAGTGAATTTTTAAATCAAACTTCGGCGATTTCTGAATATAAATTTCTAATTATTGATTCAGCTTGCGAGCTTACCAATCAAGCTTCAAATTCACTTTTAAAAACACTCGAGGAGCCAAAAAATAATAATTTTTTAATTTTGATAACGCACAATTTAAGTAAAATAATTCCGACCATTCGTTCGCGTTGTTTTATTGTCAAAGTTCCGGAATTTTCGATGGCACAATTTTTTGAAATTTTGAATCAAAATAAAATTAATAATTCAGAAAAAGAAAAAATTTTTTTAGCGCAAATTTGCGATAATTGTCCAGCGCTTGCAATTGAGTTTGGAGCTGATTTGATAAGGTTTTATCAGTTATTTTTGCAATCAATTTTAAATCAAAGAATTAGCGAAGAATTGTTAAAAAAAATTTCTGAAAAAAATTCTTCTTTTATAATTTTTGAAAAAATTTTATTACATTTTTTTTCGCAATTGCTTAAATCAAGCAATAAAATTAATCTAGATTTTTATTTTTCGGAGCATGAAGTTTTTGATTTTTTAGCGCCAAGATTTTCTTCTTCGCAAATTTTAAATTTAGCGCAAGAATCACTGGAAAGCCTTGAAAAAGCAAAGAGCGCTCATCTTGATAAAAAACTTAATTTAACTAATATTTTTAATAAAATTTGTTATGTCTAAAATTTTTCGTGCAATTGGCTTGATGAGTGGAACTTCACTTGATGGCATAGATTTGGCAATGATTGAAAGCGATGGCGCTGAGTATATTAAATTAATCGCTAACGATTATCTTGAATACACGCATGAATTTCGTAAGCGTTTGCGTGAGTTAATATTTCAAAATCCAACTCTTGGAGGCATCAAAGAAATTGAAAATGAAATCACGATTTTGCATGCAAATTTAGTAAATAATTTTTTGAAGAAAAATAATTTAAAGGCGAGCGAGATAGATTTAATAGGGTTTCATGGACAAACTATTTATCATTTACCTGCAAAAAAAATTACTTGGCAAATTGGCAATCCACAACTTTTAGCTTTAGAAACGGGCATTAAAACAGTTGGTGATTTTAGAACTCGTGATGTCCTTGAAGGAGGGCAGGGCGCACCTCTAGTTCCAATTTATCATTTTTATTTATTTTCAAAATTACCAAAACCAACTTTGATTTTAAATATTGGTGGAATTTCAAATGCAACTTATTTCAATGAAAATTTAGAAAGTCTTCAAGCTTTTGATGCGTGCTTTGGAAACGCTCCTAGCAATGATTTAATGTATAAAAAATTTCAAAAAGAATTTGATGAGAATGGTGATTTAGCAAAGTCAGGAAAAATAAATTTAGAATTAATTAAAAAAATTTTAGAACATAAAATTTTTAATCAAGCTTTGCCAAAATCTTTTTCACGCAATGATTTTGATGAAGCCTTAGCGCCACTTCAAGCTCTTGAAACTCAAGATATTTTAGCGTGTTATTCACAAATTTTTGCCGAAGTTTTAGCTAAAGATATACAATTATTTTCAAAAAAACCAACGCAAATTATAGTTTGCGGAGGTGGTGCAAAAAATAAAAATTTACTCGAAGTTTTACAAAAAAAACTTGTCGATATTAAAGTTTTAACAGCTAAAGAGGTTGGATTTAATGTTAATTCTATTGAAGCAGAAGCCTTTGCTTTTCTTGCCATCAGGCGCGTTTTAAATTTGCCAATAAGCTTCAAAAAAACCACAGGAACTTTAAATCATGAAGGTTCAATCGGTGGAATAATTTACGAAAATTAAATATTTTAATTTACGAAATAAATTTTCAATTTTAAATCAAGCGCCACTTCCTTTAGCGCGATTGAAATAAACTGATTTAAAGGCGAGTCTGCATGAGCTAAATCTAACAACAAAGTAATATATAAAAATAAAAACTTATCGGCGGATTTAATTAAAAAAAAGCAGGGACACAAATTTGTATCCCTGCTTTTTCGTTTAGATTTTTAGGATCCAAACTATTTTTTTGCTGGAGCTTTTTTAGCAACAACTTTTTTAGCTGGAGCTTTTTTAGCAACAACTTTTTTTGCTGGAGCTTTAGAAGCAACGGCTTTTTTAGCTGGAGCTTTTTTAGCAACAACTTTTTTAGCTGGAGCTTTTTTAGCAACAACTTTTTTAGCAACAGTTTTTTTAGCAGTAGCCATGACTTTATAAAATTATTTGTTAAAATATTTACCAAGCAGAATAACAATTTCGAAAAGAATGATTAACAAAATCGCTAAACTAATTTGACTTAAGATGTCTGGAGGAGTAAGGATTGCAGATAATATGAAAATTATTACAATCCAATATCTCCTCTTACTTCTCAAATCTTTAACTTTAACATAACCACCTTTAATTAAAAAAAGCAATAGTATTGGTGATAAAAAAGCGATACCAAATCCGAAGAGTAAATTTATGGTAAAATTTAGATAATCACTAATTTTAGTTTCGAGTAAAATGGGTAAAGTGCTATCACCGA
>CAMDCJ010000077.1 GCA_945890035.1 Rickettsia typhi | reverse complement strand
CGCCTTTTTTGAAAAAATATTTTTTCTGGAAATTTCTACTTAGGCTCGAAACCTTTCATTATCTATGCTTTTTGACCCCCCACGGCTAAAAGTTTTAACTACCGTTAAAACATTTTAGCCTGCTCCCCCTCAAGGGGGGAGCAACAGCCCGAAGCTTTTATGGGTTTATAGAAATTTGTAGGGGTGTAAGCCCTTGAGGGGGAGCGGGCTTCGAGAATTTAACGGTAGTTAAATTCGCGGAGCCGTGGGGGGTTAAAACCTAAGAGCGTCAAAGGGTTTGAAATTTTAAAATAATTAAAACAAAAAAAATCTGAATTTTTTTGTATTAACTTTTCTTGCAACTTTGATGTTGTAAATTTTTTGACCCCCCACGGCTAAAAGTTTTAACTACCGTTAAAACATTTTAGCCCGCTCCCCCTCAAGGGGGGAGCTACAGCCTGAAGCTTTTCAGAGTTTGTAGAAATTTGTAGGTTTGTAAGTATCTATGTGGGAAAAAGAGCGCGTAAGTTGTTATGAACATTTTTAAATTCCCAGCTTTGCTTCCGCTAATGCAAGGGAGAAAGAGTCTTAGAGTCTATCGAGATTATTGGATAAAATTATTTCATCAATTTTTGCAATCTTCGAGAAAAATCTTTAGCGTCTTTAATTGGCTCATCCTCAATGATGCAAGCCAAGTCAAACAAAGTTTGAATTGAATCTTTAGCATCATTTTTTGAATCTTCATTTTGATAATTTTTATTTAACTTTTTGATGATTTTATTATTAGGATTAATTTCAAAAATTTTAGCCGAAGCTGAATTTAATTGTTTTTGTTCAAGCAAATAACGCTCTAAACGAATATCCATCGCCCGCGAATCAATCGCCAAGCACACGGGCGAATCAGTTAATTTTTTAGAAATTCGCGCTTCTTGGATTTTATCGCCCAAAATATTTTTAATAAAATCAAGTAAACCGCTATATTGCGAAGTGGTAATATCTTTTGATTCGTCATCTTTTTTAATTTCATTTTCATCTTCTTCGCTTTTTTCTTCAGCTTTTTTATCAAGATTTTCTAGATCAACATCATGACGATTAATTGATTGAAACTCTTTGTCTTTGTAAGGCAAAGCCACCGTTACCCAAAATTCATCAACGGCATCGGTTAAATATAAAACCTCAACATCTTTTTGTAAAAAAATTTCAAGTTGCGGTGAAGATTTTATTTTTTCAACATTCTCGCCCGTTAAAAAATAAATTTTATCTTGATTCGGCTTGGCTCTTTCTAAATATTGAGCTAATGTGATATATTTATCGGGTGATTTTGATGAATAAAATCGACAAATTTCAAGAATTTTTTCACGAAATTCTGAAGATTCGCATAAACCTTCTTTTAAAACCGCACCAAAATTATTCCAAAATTCTAAATATTTTTCTTCATTATCATTGGCTTTTTTCTTAAGCTCAGACAAAACTTTATTGACAACGCTTTTACGAATTTTATCAATAACAACGCTATGTTGCAAAGTTTCGCGACTAATATTCAAAGGTAAATCGTCAGAATCAATTAGGCCTCTTAAAAAACGCATGCAAGCCGGAACTAAACTTAATTCTTCGCTAATAAAAACTCTTTTTACATAAAGTTTTACGGAAGTTTTGCGATCGGGATGAAATAAATCGAAGGGCTTTGAACTGGGAATAAATAATAAATTTGTGTAACTTACCATGCCTTCAACATTATTATGAAGGGTTAAATAAGGCTCTCCCGGTAGGTGCGAAATATGTTTGTAAAAATTTTGATATTGCTCATCGGTAATTTGATCTTTGGGTTTTTTCCACAAAGCCGATGCCGAATTTAAAGTTTCAATTTTAGCTCCCGCTTCAATATTTTCAGGGATAAAATCAATCTTAAAATTGATGTGATCGGAATAAGTTTGCACTACATGTTTGATATGAAAACGATCGCAAAAATCAGTGGCATCATCTTTTAAATGCAAAATAATTTTGGTACCATGAGTGGCAATTTTTTCTTCGCTTTCATTAATTACAAATTGCGAAGAACCTTCAGATTGCCAGAACCAAGTCTTGTTTTCATCATATTTTTTAGTGATTACTTCGACTGATTTTGCAATCATAAAACATGAATAAAAACCAACTCCAAATTGTCCAATTAATTGCACATCTTTTTGTTTATCGCCCGTTAAAGATTTAATAAAATTTTCGGTGCCTGATTTGGCAATCGTTCCAAGATTTTGAATCAAATCTTCTTGATTCATGCCAATGCCATTATCGATAATAATGAGTTGTTTTTTTTCTTTGTTAGTGGTGATGGTAATTTTCAATTCATCATCAACAATTTCAGAATTTTGCGCAATTAAATAACGCATTTTATCACAAGCATCGGAAGCATTTGAAACCAGCTCTCTCAATGCTACATCTTTATTTGCATAAAGCGAATTTATCATGAGATTTAGAATTTTCCCAACCTCAACATCAAAATTATATTGTTTCATATTTTTATTAAATTTGTGTTTGATAATTTAAAAATTTTGTAAGACAAATTTATTTCACAAACCAAGTAATTTCAAGAGTTAAAAAATATTTTTTGTAAATTTTCAAATTCTTTTTTTAAGATTTTATAAAAATTTTCTTGATCAAAATTTTTTATTCCAAGCTCGGAAAATGAAGTAATTCCAAATTCTTTTATACCGCACGGAACTATGTTATTAAAGCCTTCAAGGTCAGGATTAATATTTAAAGCGATGCCGTGATAACTCACCCATTTTTTAATTTTTATGCCAATTGCCGAAATTTTTTTCTCACCCGCAGAGGTTTCAACCCAGAGCCCAACCCTACCCTTTCTAATTCCCGCATCAATGTGATAATTTTTTAAAACTGCAATTATCCATAATTCAAGAAACTCAACAAACTTTGAAATATCTGGCTTGGCTGGATAAAAAAGCTTTTTTAAATCAAGCATTACATAGATTATTTTCATACCGGGGCAGTGATAAGTATATTTGCCACCGCGATTAATTTTGAAAACCTCAATATTTCCGCTATTCAACAAATCTTCATCTTTTGCGCTTACTCCTGCAGTATAAACCGGATAATGCTCCAAAACCCAAATCAACGAATCGCGCTTTTCTTCAATAACTTCTTGAGCGGTTTTTTCCATGAATCGCAAGGCTTCATCGTATTTTACTAAATCTTTTTCAATGCGCCATTCAATGTTGTAATTGCACTTTTTAGACATATGATTAATTTAATTAATAAGGAAAATTTTAAATATTTAAAAAACAAAAGCAAAAAAATTTATGATTGGAAAATTACGCGGAAATATCGACCAAATCAATGATGATAGATGTATTATTGATGTTAATGGCGTCGGTTATTTGGTTTTTATTTCAAATAAAACTGCCCAATTTTTTCGACAAAATCAATCAAATCAAGGAATTTCATTAGTGATTGAAACCATTGTCAAAGAAGACGCCATCGAGCTTTATGGCTTTTTTCATGAAATTGAAAAAATTTGGTTTTTAGAATTAATGAAGGTTCAAGGAGTTGGCGCCAAAATGGCGCAAAAAATTTTAAGCGCTTTAACGATTGAAGAACTCGCAAAAGCCTTAACCGTTGGCGATTTAAAAAGCTTTAATAATATTTCGGGAATTGGTCCAAAAATGGCTTCACGCTTGACTACGGAGCTTAAAGAATCGGCAAAAAAACTTGGGATAAATGTGTCTTTTGATTTTAACGAAAATCTTACAAGTCAAAGTTTCTCATCAAACCAAATCATTGGCGATGCGGTTTCTGCCTTAGAAAATCTAGGTTATAAAAAACATGATTGTCTAAAAATTATTAATTATGTTTTTTCTCAAGATGAAAAAATTACACTTGAAAATTTAATCACTCAATCGCTTCGCGAACTTAGCAAGAAAAAATAGTTTTAAAAATGCATTTATTCTTGCAAATCTTTGTATAAATCTTCAATTTCTTGCGCAAATTTTTGCTCTAAAACATTTCTTTTCAACTTCAAGGAAGGCGTAATTTCACCACTTTCAACGCCAATTGGCTCGATAATAATTTTAAACTTTTTAATTTGCTCCCAATGATCAAGTTTTTTATTGATGATCGAAATTTTTTGCAATACAAAATTTTGTAAAATTACTGAACTTAAAAACTGATTATCTTCGCCAATAAATTTCAATTTATTTTTAATATTTTTAAGCAATTCAAAATCAATAAAAAGCAAAGCGCTTACAAAGTTTTTACCTTCGGCGATAACCAACGCTCCGACTAGAAAACTCAATTCTTGAACTAATTTTTGTTCAATAAAAATTGGATGAACAAACTTACCGCTACTGGTTTTGAAAACTTCTTTTTTACGGCCGATAATTTTCACAAATCCGTCCTCGTCAATTTTTGCTAAATCTCCAGTTTTAAACCATTCACCTTCAAAAGTTTCTGCGGTTTTTTGCGGATTATTGTGATATTTTTTCATAACATTTACACCACAAGCTAACAATTCTCCGCTTTCGCTAACTTTAAGTTTAACCGACGGAAATGCTTTGCCAACTGAAGTAAATTTATGTTGATTGGGAGAATTAGTTGCAAGCACTGGGGAGCATTCCGTTAAACCATATCCGCAATAAATTTTAATTCCAACATTCCAATAAAATCGCTCTAATTCTTGCGACAATGCCGATCCTCCGCAAATTATCATGCGCATTTCGCCACCCAATGATTGACGGAATTTTTGGTAAATTATTTTATCAAAAATTTTATCAATAAAATTATTTGGAGCGAGCGGATCCTTTTTTAATGCGCGTTTTAAAGCTTTTTTACCAATAGTTTTTTTTAAAAAATTCGCCTCATCAACGCCATTAGAAATTTTAGCAAAAACTTTTTCTAAGGCGCGAGGCACTGAGGTCATTAGGTTGGGCTTAATTTCTTTTAAAAATATTCCTAAACTTTTTATATCATCAACAAAATAAATCGTCAGCCCTTTCGAAATATAATACATCATCACCATTCTTTCAAATATATGAGCCAAGGGCAGATAAGATAAAACCACTTCAAGATTATCAAGATGAAAAAAATTTTCAGAATCTTTTATTTGCGAAATTAAAGCTCGATGAGAAATCTCAACACCCTTAGGGCGGTCGGTGCTTCCCGAGGTATAAACAATCGTAGCAACATCATCATCTTGAATTTTAGCGACTAAATTTTCAACATAAATTTCATCGCCAATATTTGCTTCTTCGCTAGCTATTAAATCGTTGAAATCGAGCGAAATGCTTGATTTAAAGCCATATCCAATAATTGTGATTTCTGGAAATTTTTCTTTAATTTTCTCGCAAATTTTTTCATTATCGGTGAAAAAAAATTTTGCATCCGAATCTTTTAATTCATAAAAAAGATTATCTTCGGAAATATTATTAAAAATTGGAATGGTTACTGCGCCAAGCAAAATAGCACCTAAATCAACTATTAACCAAATTGGATTTTGATATGAATAATTAGCAAAAGATTGTCCTTTTTTTAAACCTAATTTTTCTAATGAGCGAGAAAAGGCAATAATTTTTTCATAAAAATCTTGATTAGAAAAACTTCGCCACGCATTATTTTCTTTAAAATTTAAAAAATTTTTATTATTAAAATTTTCATTTTGAAATTTTATTAATTGACCCAAATTATTAAAATTTTTCATAATTTAATTTTTTAAAAATTAATAAATTTTCATTAATAAATTCCATAAAATAGATAGCTTGCGATGAAGTGTTTCATGGTTGCGAATGATTTCACGAACTAAAATATCGATATTTGCTATTTTAGCAAAAATTAAAGTTAAAATCGCTAAAAATAATAGTGAAAAATAATTCATAATCGAATCAATTATAGCGGGCTTTATTATACCTTCAGAGCTTTTAATATTTTCAACTTTTTTAATTCGTGAAATAGTTTTTGGGTGAGTTGAAAATATGGTAAAATAGCCATTTTCACCTAACATCGAAAGTGCAAAACTCATGTTTTTTCCACCAAAAGCTTTGCTGGCTTGCATATCGCAACGATATTCAATTGAGCGCGAAGTAACTTTCGACAAAAACTCATAAATATTATAAACAACAAACGAATTAAAAAAGGTAAAAACGGTGTTAAAGAAATTATAGCCAGCTGACATTAGAAACGCCGAAGACCTTCCGCCGTATGGGAAAAAAGAAACTAAATTTGCAATTCCTAAAAAAATAAGATGCAAAAAACTACTTATAAGATTAGTTACTTTTTGATTGGTCATTGTAATAAAACTTGGTAAAAAATCTTTATTAATTAAATGCGACATTTCGTGAGAAATAATACTTCTAATTGCTGATAAAAACATTTTTGGTTCGGGACATAAAACCAAATAATGATCAATC
>CAMDCJ010000076.1 GCA_945890035.1 Rickettsia typhi | reverse complement strand
TTTTATTTTTTTAAAAAAAAATAAATTAGTACTTGATTTAATTTAAAAAAATAAAATCATAATGGCTATTATTTTTTTAAAAACATAAATGAATTTCAAACTTTTTTTTAATGTCAGCACAAATTATTAACGGCAAAGAAATAGCACTATCAATGCACATAAATATTACAAATCGCGTTGATGAGATTAAGAAAAAATTTAATATAACGCCAACCCTTGCGGTTATTATGGTTGGCAATGATCCTGCTAGCGAAATTTATGTTGGTAATAAAGAAAAATCTGCGCATTTGGTGGGCATGAATTCAATTCAATTCAAACTTGCGGAAGATATATCTGAGAATGATTTGATTTCGAAAATTGAAGAATTAAATAATGATAAAAATGTTCACGGAATATTGGTACAATTGCCTTTGCCGAAACATATCGATGCTAAAAAAGTTATTCACAAAATTAATTATAAAAAAGATGTTGATGGTTTTAATGTTGTGAATGTTGGAAAGCTCTCAATTGGTGAAGTTGAGGGGGTTGATAAAGCCATGATTCCATGTACTCCAATGGGTTGTATTCATCTTTTAAAATTCGTCAAAGGTAATAATTTGGCGGGATTAAAAACCTTAGTAATTGGTTCTTCCAACATTGTGGGCAGACCTCTCACGCGTTTATTGATGCTTGAGAGTTGCACGGTGACGGTTGCTAATCGAAGCACTAAAGATTTAAAATCAGAATGTTTACAAGTTGATGTTATTTTTGCTGGTGCCGGAGTTCCGAATTTAATTACTGCGGATATGGTTAAAGAAGGCGTGGTTATTATCGATATCGGTATTAACAGAGTTAGTGATGAAAACGGTAAAAATAAAATTGTTGGTGATGTTGATTTTGAGGGAGTTAAAAAAGTTGCATCGGCTATTACGCCAGTTCCGGGTGGAGTTGGGCCGATGACAATCGCGTATTTGTTACAAAACACCTTAGATTGTTGTCTAAGGTTGGTTTTAAAAAATTAATTTTTCATTAAGGAGTATCATGTCTAGCGACATTAAACATATTTTAAGGCAAGCAAATTCGGAAGTTAGAAGCGAAAACATCGCAAAAATTTTTAGAAAAAATAAAAAAATTTTGTTGGTAATTTTAGCAGTTGCGATTTCTTCTTCAATAGCTTTTACCGCATTCAAGATTAATAAAAAATCTCAGCAAGAAAAATATTCTGAAATATTGCATCAATCAATGATTGATCAACAAGTTGGTGATGTTGAAAAGGCTAAACAAAACCTCAAAAAAATTTACGATTCGTCTTCGGCGCCTAGTGGCGTAAAGTCTTTGGCTTCGTTGCGCTATGCAGTAATTTTGCTTGAAGAGGGCAAAAAAAATGAAGCAATTAATGTTTATTCTGAAGTAAATAAATGTAGTTTTTGCGATAGTTACATCAAAGAATTAGCGGGTTTATTGATGGTTAGAACTTTGATGAATGATGAAGAGTCAATCAATAAAAGCGATTTATCTGAAAAAATTCTGGCAATTGAAAATAGCTCAAAAATTTTGCGTTATTACATTGCAGAACAAAGAGGTCAGTTGGAGATGAATAAAAATAATCTTGAAAAAGCCTATCAAATTTTTGAGATGATTGCAAAAAATCCCGATGTTAAAGAAAATCTTAAAAATCGTGCTTCCGACGCTATGAAAATGGTTATTCAAAAGGGCTTCGAACCAAAAAATTCATAGCCTAATTTTTAAAAAATTATGTCACCAAAAAACTCAAATTTTTTTAGAAAAATACTTTTTGTAATTAAGAAAAAGAATTTTTTGGAAACCACAAATATTTTTAATATTTTCGATAAAAAATTATTATTAATATTTTCTTTATTGATTTCCGTAAATTGCGGTTCTGAAAAAAAATACGATAAAACTAAAGCAGTTCCGGCCGTTGATTATGTAAGCGATATAAAGATTGATGATTCTTTAAAAAATACCACAATTCAATTACCAAAAACTCAAATAAATCAAAATTGGCTTGGCTCCTCAAGTAAAACTAATCAACAAATTGAAAATATTTCTAAGGATTTTTCTTATCAAGAAAGTGGTTGGTTTTTTAATAAAAAAAATGAAATAAACCTTAGGCGCACTTGGTATAAAAACATTTTTTATTATGAAGATTTTGCCAAAAGTTTTGTTTATTCGCCAATAATTTTAAATCAAAAAATATTTAATATTGATAGCTCTGGAGATGTAAGTGCTTTTGATCTCAAGTCAAAAAAATTATTGTGGCACAAAAGGGTTTTTGAGAAATTATGGCTTAAAAATTATAAGGTTGCGCATTTGGGAGCTTGCGATGATAAATTATTTGCAGTGGCTGGAGTCAATCAAGTCAAGGCTTTAAATCAAAATAATGGTGAATTTTTATGGCAAAAAGATTTGTCGGTAATTTTTAATTCAACGCCAATTTGCGACGGCGAATCGGTTTATATTTCCTCGAGTGATAATAAAACTTTTGCATTAAATGCTAAAAGCGGTGAAATAAAATGGATTCATTACGGAATTTCAAAAGCCTTGGCAATCTTTGGAAGCGCTCAGCCCTTGGTTTACAACGATGTTTTAATTGCCTCATATTCCTCGGGCGAAATTTATGCGATTAATAAAAAAACTGGCGAAAGCTTGTGGACTCAAGATTTAAATTCAAATAAAGCCTATAATTCTGATTTTTTTCTTAACGATATTGATGCCACGCCATTGGTTAAAAATGATGTAGTTTATGCCATCGGTAATGGTGGCTTGATGAAGGCAATTTCATTAAAAACCGGCGAAGATATTTGGAAAAAATCTATCGCTTCGGTCGTTGATTTTTGGCTGGCGGGAGACTTTTTATATGTAATTAATAGCGACAATAAATTGTTGGCGGTTCACAAAAAAACTGGTGGAATAAAATGGATTGCTCAATTGCCAGATTTTAAAAATCCTAAAAAAATTGCTACCAAATTTAATTATATTGGCATTATTATGGCGGGAGATAAATTAATTGCTTCGCGCGAAGATGGTGAGCTATTTATTATTTCACCATTTGAAGGCAAAATTGAAAATACTTTTTCGTTAAATAAAAAAGTTTTACATGTGCCAATTATTATTGAAAATAAAATGTATTTCTACGGCATGAACCGTTACAAAACTAAGTTAATCGAGCTTGAATAATGTCAAAATTACCCGACAAATATGATGCCAAAATCATTGAAAATAAATGGCGCAATGAATGGCAAAAACACAAAATTTATCAATGGCAAAATGATTTGCCAAAAAATCAAACTTTCGTAATTGATACTCCGCCACCAACAGTTTCAGGGCTTTTGCATATGGGCCATGTTTTTTCTTATACGCAAGCCGATTTCGTTGCGCGCTACAATCGCATGAGTGGCAAAGATGTTTTTTATCCGATGGGTTTTGATGATAATGGTTTGCCGACAGAGCGCTTGGTTGAAAAAATTATTGGCAAAAAGGCCGGAATTTACGAAAATGAAAATGGTCGTGGTTCATTTGTTACCAAATGTCGCGAAGTAGTCGAAGAAGCTGAAAAAGAATTTGAAATCTTATTTAACGAAATTGCTTTATCGGTCGATTGGGAGCAAAAATATCAAACAATTTCGCCCGAATCACAAAAAATTTCGCAAGCTTCTTTTGTCGATTTGTTTAATAAAGATTTAGTCGAAAAACAAAATCAGCCAGTTTTTTGGGACATTTCTGACCGCACGGCTCTAGCTCAAGCCGATATTATCGATAAAGAAGTCGAAGGCGAAATGTTTTATATTAATTTTGCAATTGATGGCAAAAGTGAACCATTAGAAATTATGACAACGCGTCCAGAGCTTCTGCCTGCTTGCGTCGCGGTGATGATTAACGGTAAAGATGAGCGCTATAAAAATTTGATCCAAAAGCCTTTGAACCAAGAAGGCGAGGGCGAGACCGGCTCTTTCGCTATTACGCCAATTTTTGGCGTCAAAGTGAAAATTATCGCCGATAATTCAGTGCAAACTGATAAGGGCACTGGAGCGGTGATGTGTTGCACTTTCGGCGACGAGACTGATGTGGAATGGTGGGAAAAAAATAAATTGCCATTGAGAGCTATAATTGGTGAAAGTGGAATTTTGGGTGGCGGAGTTATATTTGAAGTTTCAGAGTTTAATAAAGACTCAACATGTAAAGAAAAAAAGTGGGACATTTTTGCAGGAAATATCCATAAAAATAATTGCTTGGATGTAGAAAATTTTGTTGAAGTTTTTCGAAGAATCGTTGAGGGAAATACGCTTAAAAAAACTCGTGAATTAATTATAAATGAATTATCCGAGATTTTATCAAAATCCTCGGTCTTCAACTCCCCCCTTGAGGGGGAGTCAAAATCGCCAAGCGATTTTGGTGGTATTTCA
This sequence comes from Rickettsia typhi, assembly GCA_945890035.1. GTDB lineage: Bacteria > Pseudomonadota > Alphaproteobacteria > Rickettsiales > UBA1997 > CAILUF01. Next base: position 2,068 of record CAMDCJ010000076.1, on the reverse strand, counting down.
GATAAAAATTTTGTTAATTCTTCGGTCTTCAACTCCCCCCTTGAGGGGGAGTCAAAATCGCAAAGCGATTTTGGTGGGGGGTCAGATAAAAATTTCGCTAAAAGAAATTATGAATTAAAAAATCTTTCTAGATCCAAGGAGTTGAGATCTAATATGACTGATCATGAAAAAATTTTATGGTATAAAATAAATGATGATCAATTGGGATATAAATTTAGAAGACAGCAACCCATTGGTAATTACATTGTTGATTTCGTATGTTTTGAAAGAAATTTAATAATAGAATTAGATGGTTCGGGACATGCTGAAAAAATAGAATATGACGCCAATCGTGATAAATTTTTACAAAATCAAGGATTTAGAATTTTGCGATTGTGGAATAATGAATTTTTAGAAAACGTTAATGGAATAATGGATACTATTTTTGAGTTGTTAAAAAATTTAGAAATGACCCCCCACCAAAATCGCTTTGCGATTTTGACTCCCCCTCAAGGGGGGAGTTTAAGTCCGAGTTCTGATTTAAATTCTAATCCACAAAATCAATCTTTTATTAAAATTAAATCACAAAAAATTACTCGTCCCGTAAAGTGTGCCGAGCGTTCAGGTGTGCCGATTGAATTTTTAATTCGTCCGCAATGGTATATTAAAATCCGTGATAAAAAAGAACAATTAAAGCGAAAATCTCACGAGTGTAATTGGTATCCCGAATATATGCGCGTGCGTATCGAGCAATGGATTGATGGGCTTTCGAGAGATTGGTGCATTAGTCGCCAAAGATTTTTCGGCGTAAAATTTCCGGTGTGGTATTCTCAAAGAAAAGGCGAAGAAGGAAAAATTTTGGTGGCGTCTTTGAATCAATTACCTTGCGATCCTTTTGTCGATTTGCCAGAAGGTTATGCGCGAGATGAGGTTGTCGGGGAAACCGACATCATGGATACTTGGGCGACTTCGTCAATTTCGCCACAGCTTTCAAGTAAAGGCATTTCCGATGAAATTAGTTTTGACAAGGCGCGTCACGAAAAATTATTCCCCGCCGATATGCGTCCGCAGGCTCATGAAATCATTCGCACTTGGGCGTTTTATACCATCACCAAAGCCTATTTACATAGTTTAAATAAAGTCAAAAATGCCGACGGAACTTTTGTAAAAAACGCGGATGGCTCAACGCAATTGCAAGAAAATATAAACAGCGAAATTTCAATTCCGTGGAAAAATTTGATGATTTCGGGTTGGTGCTTGGCTTCCGACAAAACTAAAATGAGTAAATCGAAAGGCAATGTGGTGACGCCGACGGCGTTGATTGTTGAAAAATCCGCCGATGTTGTGCGCTATTGGGCTTCAGCCTCTAATCTTGGAGCCGATATTGCTTATAGTGAAGATATTTTTAAAATTGGCCAAAAATTAATTACCAAATTATTTAATTCGGCGAAATTTTGTTCGCAACATTTTGCGGTTTTAGAAGAGTATTTTAATGCTTCAACCACTCAATCATTATCACAAAATTCCATCGAAATTTCTGATGAAAAATTAGCGCAATTAATCACCGAGACTTCAGATATTTGGATTCTTTCGCGCTTAAAAAAGGTTATAGAAAATTATCAAAAACAGTTTGAAATTTTTGAATATGCGCGAGCGCGCGAAGTCGTCGAAGAGTTTTTTTGGAAAGATTTTTGCGATAATTATTTAGAAATTTGCAAAGTTCGTTCTTACGGTTTATCGGCTGAAAAGCTTGCCTCAGTTGAGCTTGATGCATCACAAAAACAACAAATTATCGCCAAACAATTAAGTGCGGTTGCAACTTTGAGTTTATGTTTAAAAAATATTTTAAAGCTTTTCGCGCCTTTTATTCCGCATATCACCGAAGAAATTTATGCTACAATTTTTCAAGATGAATTTGCGCAAAAAAAATCAATTCATGATCGAGGAAATTTTGCGCAATTGTCATTTCAATTAATAAAAAATCCTGTAGAAATTTTAAAAATCGGTGATGAAATTTTAAAAATTTTATTCGAAGTTAGAAAATTTAAATCTGAAAAAAATCTATCAATGAAAACGCCGATTGCGCTTC
>CAMDCJ010000075.1 GCA_945890035.1 Rickettsia typhi | reverse complement strand
TAGCTAAATCAGTCGGAACATCTAATCCATATAACATGATCGGAGCAACTTTTTTAGCTTTAAAAAATCTTTCATCGCCAAAATTGATTGCAGAAAAAAGATCTAAAGAGATTTCTGAAATTGTAAAAAGAAGAAATCTGGCTGTAAATAACATTTCAGAAACTAAAAACGATTAATATGAAAATTGAAAATTATTTAAATAAGAGTATTAAAATCACCCAAATAAAAGGTGGATCAAAATTAAATGCAAGACAAAAAGGTAGTCTTATCGGTTTAGGATTGAGGGGTATAGGATCGTCATCTGAATTTAAAGCTGATAACTCAATCATAGGTATGGTAAAAAAAGTTTATCACGTTATTAAAATTTCATAATTCATTCAATATGTCATTATCATTACAAAGTCTTCCAAAAATTAAAAGAAATTCCAAAATCAGAGTCGGAAGAGGTATTGGATCTAGCAAAGGAAAAACATCTGGAAGAGGTGTAAAAGGTCAAAAAGCTAGAACAGGGCACCATTCAGTAAAGGGTTTTGAAGGTGGTCAAACACCAGTTCACATGCGTTTACCAAAAAGAGGATTTGTGAATACTCTTAGAAAAGAAATTGAAACTGTTAATATCAGAGATTTAGTTAACTTAATTGAAAATAAAAAAATTAAATCTGATTCTGAAATAAATAAAGAACAGTTAGAAAATTTGGGACTTATAAGAAATAAAAAATCAATAGTTAAATTGATCATGGGTAAGTCAAAAGTAGATTTAAACTTCAAAGTTTTAGTTGATAAATATTCCAAAAACGCACAAAAGTTTTCATAAAAAATGAAACAGGAATCAAACTTAACAGATTTAAAGAAGAGAATTTTATTTACGATTTTCATATTACTCGTATATAGGTTTGGCACATTTGTTCCAATTCCTGGAATCGATACAAAAGTTTTGGAAAAAATCTTTTCCGGATCCGCTTCGAATATATTTGGCATGATAAATCTTTTTTCAGGTGGCGCACTTGAGAGAATGAGTATATTTGCTCTAAATATTATGCCATACATCACTGCATCAATTATAATGCAACTTCTTACCTCGATGCATTCTGGTTTGGAAGCTTTAAAAAAAGAAGGTGAATATGGTAAAAGTAAAATTAATCAATATACACGATATTTAACAATAGCTTTAGCTTTTTTCCAGTCTTTTGGCGTCTATTATGCTCTATCAAATTCTGAAAATAATGCCTTTATTTCCGACTCTAATATTTTTCTCTGGACAACTGTAGTAAGTCTTGTTGGCGGAACTGTTATGTTAATGTGGTTTGGTGAAAAAATTTCTTCATCTGGAATTGGAAATGGAATATCTCTTATAATTTTCGTTGGAATAGTATCTTCTCTTCCATCTTCGGTAGTTGCGATGTTTGATTTATTAAAAACAGGAGTTTACAGTTTTTTTGTAATATTGGCATTCTTTGTATTATTTACAATGGCTGTAATTTTGGTATGCTTCATAGAAAAAACTAATAGAAAAATAAAAATACAATATCCAAATGCTTCAATGATGAAAAGTGCTGGAATGTCAGACTCATCATTCTTACCATTAAAAATTAATCTTTCTGGTGTTATTCCGCCAATTTTTGCCAGTTCGGTTCTGATGTTTCCTGTTGCAATAGTTCAAATCACTGGCGTTGATGGAAACTCCTTTTTATCAATGTTGCAAAGAGGCGGGATGCTATATGTAATTCTTTTCTCTTCCTTAATTTTGTTTTTTTCCTATTTCTATTCGTCAATAATTTTTAATACGCAAGACGTTGCTAATAATTTAAAGAAAAGCAATTGTTTTATTCTAGGGATTCGCCCAGGAGTTGCAACTTCGGAGCATCTAGATAAAATAATTTCTAGACTTACATTGATAGGCGCTATTTACTTAATAGTTATATGTGCGATTCCAGAAACTTTAATTGCAAGGACATCAATTCCATTGCACATTGGTGGAACAGGAATATTGATTATGGTAAACGTTGTTATGGATTTAATAAATCAAATACAATCTCATATGTTTGCTGGAAAATACGGATCTGGAATTAACAAGAAAAAAAGGGTTAAAATAAGAGGATGAATATTATTTTTTTGGGAGCTCCTGGATCTGGAAAAGGAACGCAGGCTTCTTTATTATCAAAAAATCTTGACATAGAGTCAATTGCAACTGGTGATTTATTAAGAAAAGAAGTTGAAAAAAATAGTATAATAGGAAATATTGCCAAGAAACAAATGGAATCTGGCGCATTGGTTTCCGATGAAGTTGTTATTGATATAATTAAAGAAAAAATAGTAACAAAAAATTGTGAAAAAGGTTTTATATTAGACGGATTTCCAAGAAATATTAATCAAGCATTAAAGCTTGAAGAAATGCTTAATAATTGTGATAAAAAAATAAATAAAGTCTTTAACTTTGAAGTTGAAGAAGATGTTTTAGTAAAAAGAATAGCTGGTCGCTACATTTGTAAAAAATGTGGTGCGGTTTATAATCGTTACTTTAAACCAACCATTAAGGATGGTAAATGTGACAATTGTGATTCAAATGAGTTTGAAACAAGATCTGATGATAATGAATTGACGGTAAAAAATCGTCTTAAAGTTTACAAAGAATCTAGTTTTCCGCTTATTGAATATTACAAAAAAAAACACTTGCTTGTTTCGATAGATGCATTAAAAATATCTACCTTGGTTTTTGAAGACCTAAAGTCGAGCATTAATAATTAACTTAAATTTGAGGACATAACATTGGCTAGAATCGCTGGTATAAATATTCCTAAGGAAAAGCGTTTTGTAATTGCTTTAACCTATATATACGGAATAGGCACAACATCTGCAGAAAAAATTTGCAATAAATTAAAGATAAATTTGAATCTTAGAACTAATCAAGTAAGCGAAGAAAAGCTTGCACAAGTAAGATCTCTTATGGAAAAAGAATTTCCAGTGTTAGAGGGTGATCTTAGGAGAAAGATTTCTTCCGATATCAAAAGGCTAATAGATATTGGCTGTTATCGCGGAATTAGACATGTTAAAAAATTGCCAGTTAGGGGTCAAAGGACTCATACTAACGCCAAAACTCGTAAGGGTCGTGGAGTTGCTATTGCTAACAAAAAGAAAGCGGTAAAATAATCTGAATCAATAAATTTTAGTATGACTGAAACCAAAAGCGATATCGCGTCAAAAGAGAAAAAATCTAAAGGCGCATCAAAAAAAAGAAAAAATATTTTAAACGGTGTTATTCATGTTTATGCAAGCTTTAATAATACAATAATTTCTATTTCTGAAACTAATGGAAATATTATTTGTTGGTCTTCTGCAGGTAAACATGGATTTAAGGGTTCTAGAAAAGCCACTCCATATGCTGCTCAAGTTGCAACTCAACATGCTGTTAATATTGCCAAAGAATGTGGTTTACAAAATGCGGTTGTTGAAATTAGAGGTCCAGGAGTTGGTCGCGAAGCATCATTAAGAGCTATTCAAGTTTCTGGAATAATAGTTTCTTCGATAAAAGATATAACATACCTTCCTCACAATGGCTGTCGTCCAGCAAAAAGAAGAAGAGTTTAGTTAATTATTAAAAAAGTAATTATAATCAATTTATAAAAATATGGCAATTTTAAAAGAAAACTGGAGTACTCTCACCAAACCAACTTCAATTGTGTTAAAAGAAGGTTATAATGATCTAACAAAATCTGTAATTGTTATGGAGCCTTTTGCAAGAGGATATGGCAATACTTTGGGAAACTCATTAAGAAGAGTTTTACTTTCATCGATCAATGGCTTTGCTGTTACATCGGTTAAAATTGAAGGCGTTATGCATGAATATGCTGTTATTGATGGTATAAAAGAAGATGTACTTGATATAATAATGAATTTAAAAGGTTTGGCTATAACAAAAAATGATCCATCGCCATCAATATTGAAGCTTTCAGTCAATAAACCAGGTCAAGTTTACGCAGGATCTATCGACTTGCCAGCTGGAGTTGATATCATAAACAAAGATCATTTAATTTGCACTTTAAGCAAAGGTGCAAAAATTGATATGACTATTGTTGTTGAATATGGCAGAGGATATTGTTCAATTGATTCTGACAGAAAAATTGACAATTCAATTGGATCAATAAAAGTCGATTCAGTATTTGGTCCTGTTAAAAAAGTTGCATATAAAGTTGAAAATGCTCGTGTTGGACAAATCACCGATTATGATAAACTTATTCTTGAAATTGATACTAATGGAACAATAACTCCACAAGATTCATTAGCAATTGCTGCAAAAATTTTACAAGATCAATTACAAAATTTTATTAATTTTGATGTATCTAAAATTGATGCGCCAGTTGAAAAAGAAATTGTAATTGAGCCAGAATTTAATAAAAATTTGCTCAAAACAATCGAAGAACTTGAGCTTTCGGTTAGATCTTATAATTGTCTTAAAAACGAAAATATAATTTACGTCGGAGATTTGGTTGTTAAAACTGAAATCGAGATGTTAAAAACTGCAAACTTTGGAAGAAAGTCTTTAAACGAATTAAAAGATAACCTCAAATCTATGAGCTTGTCTTTTGGTATGAAGCTTACAAATTGGCCTCCAAAAAACATCGAAGAATTATTAAAAATAAAGAATAAAGAATTTTAATTTTATCATTATATGAAGCACAGAATAAAAGGTAGAAAACTTAATAGAAATAGCTCACACAGAAAAGCTCTATTCAGAAATTTATCGATTGCATTGATTACAAATGAAGGTATTAAAACTACTCTTCCTAAGGCAAAAGAATTAAGGCCTTTTATTGAGAAAATAATGACTATTTCAAAAAAAGATAGTCTTGCCAATAGAAGATTAGCTCTATCAATTTTAGGAAATGAAGGAGCGGTTATTAAGCTTTTCAAAGAAATTGGTCCAAGAATCGTATCCAGAAATGGTGGTTATACCAGAATTTTGAAAAACGGTTTTAGAGTTGGTGATAAAGCTCCAATGGCTTATATGGAGTTGGTAGATCGCGTTGAAATCGAAGAAAAAGTTGAAAAAATTGCAAAATCATAAATTATAAACATAATATGAAAAATATCATTTTAGAATTCAATAAATCTCAAGTAGAAAAAATTAAAGAAGCTTCAGGATTTAAAGTTCCAAAATTCAAAGTAGGTGACACTTTAAGTGTTAAATACAAAATTACCGAAGGAGAAAACACTAGAATTCAAGCCTTCAACGGAATTGTTATTGCTAGAACTAAAAGCAACGAAAATTATAACGCTACTTTTACAGTTAGAAAAATCAGCTCTGGAGTTGGAGTTGAAAGAAAATTCAATCTATATTCTCCATTGTTGGCAGGAATTGAAGTTTTAAAGCAGGGCGATGTTAGAAGAGCAAAACTTTACTATCTAAGAAACTTGACTGGAAAGGCCTCTAGAATCAAAGAAAAGCTTGATTATATTGATTCTACCAACAACAAAAATGAATCAGTTAAATAATCTAGTGACATTAAAGATAAATGATATTAAAAAAAAGATCTTTATATTTTCTTTAATATTATTGTCTTCATGTGTCAACAGCGACTATTTCAAATACGGTAAAGTCTCATTTCATGCCACCACAGATAAAAACTTTTTTGTTTTTACCGTCGATGACAATTTCTACAAAAAATACAAAAATTCTCCAAACAATAAAACTCATCCAAGATTGAGTGATGAAGAGTATAAAATGCTCAAAGCGCTTCTTAAAAATAAAAAATATTGCGTTGAAAACTCTATAAATCCGCAATTTGAAATAATATCAAGGCAAGAAAAAATATTCGATACAACATTTTCTAAACTTATTGCCGAAAACTACAACGCCAAACCTCTAACCCCAGTTTCTTACTACGGTAAATGTATAATATCAAGTTAAATAATTAAATTTACTTAAGCAAATTTCGCAACGAGTTAAATTGGCCTTGAAGGCAAATAAATTTCATAAGAACGATAAGATTTTTAGTTTTTATTTTTGTTTCATTGTAAACACTTCATTTTTTTTAAAAAATTCGCAATTAGAAACATCGTCACCTTCGCTTTTATTGTCATTATTTGTTAAAAATAGCCGTTTAGACTATTTTATTTGGCGCAAATAACCTAAAAAAAATTATGGAAAAGTTGAATCGCTTCGAAAGCGAAGGAATCGTCGTATCTGCGAGGAGATTTTTAATTTTAATTTTTAAGTTGAGTTTAGGTTTTTTTAGGGCACAAAACTCTTCGTCGCTTTTTTCAATCTAAATTTCATATTGATTTCGAACATGACTCGCGCCAGGGACTGCTTAACCTGAACGCACGATCCCGTTCCTCACTAAAAATATTCGTTGGATATTTTTTTTCGCGAGAGAGCTCTCGAATAATATTTTTTTTGTTGGAAATGTTATAATTTCTAAGCGAGTATTTTATTATTATAATGAAAGAATTGGCATAATTAAAAAAATGGGATGATGGAAACCTATTTTTTTCCCAA
>CAMDCJ010000074.1 GCA_945890035.1 Rickettsia typhi | reverse complement strand
TAATATTAAATTATTTATTAACTTACTTTGATAAATGAAATATTCTACTAATTACTAAGTAAAAATATTATAACCTAAAAGAAATTATAAATTTACTTTTAGGTTATTGAAAATTTTTTACTAAATTTCTAGCATTTTTTCACGATCTTTATCGATTTCATTAAAAACATCTTCCCAACTTCCGGTTGTAGAAGCTTTACTATATTCGGTAACGCGATTTTCAAAGAAATTCGCATGCTCAACTCCGTTCAAAATTTCATCGAGCCAAGGAAGTGGATTATTATCGATCATATAAATATCTTTCAAACCAAGTTGGTTTAAACGACGATCGGCAATATAACGAATATAGCGCTTCACTTCACGAGAAGTCAAACCTTCAATATTACCAAATTCAAATGCTAAATCGATGAAAGCATCTTCAAAATGCACAATTGTAGCGCAAGCTTCATAAAGATGACCCTTCAACTCCTCATCCCAAACTTCAGGATTTTCTTGAATAAAAGTTCTAAATAATTTTATGATTGAAGCGGTGTGTAAAGATTCATCACGCACCGACCAAGCCACGATTTGACCCATTCCTTTCATTTTTCCAAATCTTTGGAAATTTAATAAAATTGCAAATGAAGCGAAAAGTTGCAAGCCTTCGGTGAAGCCTCCGAACACTGCTAGAGTAATCGCTATATCTTTTTTAGTTTTAGTATTAAATTTATGCATGTAGTCATATTTATCTTTCATTTCTTTATATTTCATGAAAGCTTGATATTCGGTTTCAGGCATGCCAATAGTGTCGAGAAGATGCGAATAAGCAGCGATGTGAACAGTTTCCATATTAGAAAAAGCCGACAACATCATTTGCACTTCAGTTGGCTTGAAGACTTGAGAATAATGCTTCATATAGCAATTATTAACTTCAATATCGGCTTGCGTAAAAAAGCGAAAAATTTGTGTTAATAAATTTTTTTCACCAACAGTTAAATTATGCTTCCAATCACGAACATCATCGGCCAAAGGCACTTCTTCGGGAAGCCAATGAATTTGTTGTTGTTTTAACCAAGCATCGTACGCCCAAGGGTACATAAATGGCTTATAAATCGGTTTTGAATCAATGAGTGACATAAATTATGAGCGTTAAGTTTTATGAAAATTAGTTACTTTTTATTATTCCATTTAATTTTATTTTTTGCAAAAGTAATTTTCGCTAATTTTCATTTATTAAAATATAAATACAAGATATTGTATTTATTTTAAAATAAAATTACCCTATGTTGTGTTGATATTTTTTTTTGAAAAAAATAATTTTATTTTTAAAAACATAATTATTGATTTTTTTTCCAAAAAATATATTGTATTAGTAATTTCAATTTCGTTTGAATTTTTTATCAACTTTAAATTAATCAAAATATGTCAGTTTTAGTCGGAAAAATGGCCCCAGATTTTACTGCGGCAACAGTGATGCCCAACAATGAGATCGATGAAAATTTTAATCTTCATTCATACATTAAAGGTCGTATCGGAATTTTATTTTTTTATCCATTAGATTTTACTTTCGTTTGTCCTTCAGAAATTATCGCTTTCGCCAATCGCATCAAAGATTTCAAAGATCGTGGCGCCGAATTAATTGGAGTTTCAGTCGATTCAAAATATACGCATTTGGCTTGGAAAAATACTGAAGTTAAAAAAGGTGGAATCGGTGATATTAAATATCCTTTAGTGTCTGATTTAACTAAACAAATCGCTCGCGATTATGATGTTTTAACTGGTGAAGCTGTGGCTTTGCGTGGTACTTTCTTAATTGATCAACAAGGAATCGTAAGACATCAAATCGTTAATGATTTACCACTTGGTAGAAATGTTGAAGAAGCAATCAGAATGGTTGATGCTTTGAAATTTTTCCAAGAAAATGGTGAAGTTTGCCCAGCCAATTGGAGCAAAGGTAAAAAAGGTATGAAAGCAAATTCAAAAGGAGTTGCTGAATATCTTGAACACAATGCTAGCGGGTTATAATTTTTAAAAATAAAAATAGTGCCAGAATTATTTTTGGCACTATTTAAAAAATGTTGTTGACTAAAAATTTATTTTTTTTAAAATCAACTCCCTTAAATTTATTTAGGCTTAAGAAATTATATATTTAAGTAATTTTCTTTAAGTTTTTTCAAATATTTATTTAATCTTTATTTAATAAAAAATCTTTTTTAACCTAGATAATATTGGTTTAAATCTGATTTATAATAAAAAAATTATGCCAACAGTTAATCAATTAATTAGAAAGCCTAGAATTAAGCAAGTCGCAAAAAACAAGGTTCCGGCAATGAAAGGTTGCCCACAAAAAAGAGGTGTTTGTACTCGTGTTTATACCACAACTCCAAAAAAACCAAACTCGGCACTTCGTAAAGTTGCTCGCGTTAAATTGACTAACGGTTTTGAAGTTATCGCTTATATCCCAGGAGAAGGTCACAATCTTCAAGAGCACTCTGTTGTTGCGATTCGCGGTGGTCGTGTTAAAGATTTACCGGGTGTTCGTTATCACATTGTTCGTGGATCACTTGATACTCAAGGCGTTAAAAATAGAAAACAAGCCCGTTCAAAATACGGCGCACAAAAACCAAAATAAAAACAAAATTTTAAAATTATGAGAAGAAGAGCGGCAAAAATCAGAAAAATATTCCCTGATGCCAAATATAACGAGATAATTGTTTCTCGTTTCGTAAATCGCTTGATGAACGATGGTAAAAAATCAGTGGTTGAAGAAGCTATTTATCAAGCTTTTGAAGATCTTGAGAAAAAACTTAAAAAACCTCCAATTGAAATTTTTAAGGAAGCTTTAGAAGTAATAACTCCAAAAATTGAAGTTAGATCTCGTAGAATTGGTGGCGCGACTTATCAAATACCAGTTGAGGTTTCAGCTCGTCGCGGATCAGCTTTGGCATTAAAATGGTTAAAAACTTCGATTGAAAATATCAAAGGTAAAAAACTTTCTAATAAAGTTGTAATCGTTATTCTTGAATCTTTAGAAAATAAAGGTTGGGCCGCTAAGAAAAAAGAAGAAGTCTTTAAAATGGCCGAAGCTAACAAAGCTTTCGCTCACTATAGATGGTAAACTTAAGCAAATAAACACACCACAAAAAACCCAAATTCAAAATGCTTTCATTTTTAAAAATCTCCCTACATTAATCTTTATTACATAATGAAAAATATTTTAAAGAAAATATTTTATTTTGATGATTGGTCAATTGGTCTTGCGAGTTGTAAAATTGAAGATTTCAAAGAAAATAAATCTCCGATAATCTGGTTTAAAAATTTTTCAAAAACTACTTATAACGCTGATCCGTTCGGCTTTCAAATCGACAATAAAAAATATGTTATTTTTGAAGAATATTCACAAATTCTCAAAAGAGGTCGAATTGCCGTCGCCGAAATTTCTAATAATAAATTAATCAATAAAAAAATTGTTTTGGATGATAAAAAACATTTATCTTATCCTTTTATTTTCATGGAAAATAACGATATTTTTATAATTTGCGAAGCATATAAATCTAAAAAATTGAATTTATATAAAATCAACAAAACAGATTTATCTTTAGAAAAAGTTAGAGAAATTTTTCCTAATCAAGAGGCTATCGACCCAACAATTATAAAGTTTAATGATAAATATTGGCTATTTTATTCGATGAAAGAAAAAGCTGATGAGAATTTATATTTAGCTTATGCAAATTCCTTGAGTGAAAATTTTATACAACATCCGCAAAATCCAATAAAATCTTGCAAAGCCTCATCTCGAAGCGCTGGAACGCCTTTTGTTTTGAATAATGAAATTTATCGCCCCGCGCAAAATTGTCAAAAATTTTATGGTGAAAAAATTGTTGTGAACAAGATTAATATTTTAAATGAAATAGAATTTAGTGAAGAGTTTTGTTATGAACTTTCGGTTCCAAAAAATTTTAATAATTCTCAACATAACTTTATCGGAATTCATACAATTTCAAGCTTTGGCAACGAAACGCTAATCGATGGTTTCCAAAAAAAATTTTTAATTTACAAACCTCTTATAAGTATTTTTAGGAACCTTAAGAAAATTGTTGTCAATTAGAAAGAAAAATTTATCATATCTGGACATTTTAGGATTGTCTTATGCTAAATTTTAACTTGAAAATAAATTAATTGATTAACTCAAAAATAGTTTTCAAACTAAAATTTAGTCTAAATTAAATTACAAATTTTTAATAAATCCTTTATAAAAATTCTCAAAAAAACATTAACATTAATTAACTTTGCTTTATGGCACGACAAATTGAAATAGAAAAATATCGTAATATTGGTATCATGGCTCACATTGATGCAGGGAAAACTACCACGACAGAACGAATTCTCTTTTACACAGGAAAATCTCACAAAATTGGTGAAGTGCATGATGGCGCTGCAACCATGGATTGGATGGAACAAGAACAAGAACGCGGAATTACCATCACTTCAGCTGCCACAACATGCTTCTGGAAAGGTCATCGCGTCAATATCATTGACACGCCAGGTCACGTTGATTTTACAATCGAAGTAGAGCGTTCACTTCGCGTCCTCGATGGCGCAGTTGCAGTTTTTGACTCGGTTGCAGGAGTTGAACCTCAATCTGAAACCGTTTGGCGTCAGGCTAATAAATACAAAGTTCCAAGAATTTGCTTCGTAAATAAAATGGATCGTATTGGCGCTAATTTTTATCGTTGCGTGGATATGATGAAAACGCGTCTCGGCGCTCGCGCAATTCCTATTCAATTACCAATTAATGAAGCCGAAAATTATGGCGGATTAATTGATTTAATCAAAATGAAAGCTGTAGTTTGGAAAGACGAAACTATGGGCGCAGATTATGTTTACGAAGAAATCCCCGCTGACTTGCTCGTTAAAGCTAAAGAATATCGCGAACAATTAGTTGAAGCTGCAATTGAACAAGATGACGCTTTGATGGAGCAATATCTTGCTGGCGAAGAAATTTCTGAAGAAAATCTTAAAAAATGTATTCGTAAAGCTACAATTTCAGGCGCATTTGTGCCCGTCATTAATGGAACTGCTTTTAAAAATAAAGGTGTTCAAACTTTGCTTGACGCGGTTATAGATTACTTACCAAGTCCAAAAGACATTAAAGAAATTCCAGCGATTGATTTAAAAAATGAACAGCCAATTACAATTAATTGCGATAATAAAAAATTCGCTGGTTTGGCTTTCAAAATCATGACCGATCCTTTCGTTGGCTCCCTTACTTTCGTCAGAATTTATTCAGGCACTTTAATTGGTGGAACTGGCGCAATCAATACTACCAAAAATCATTCTAAAGAAAGAGTTGGTCGTATTCTTTTAATGCACGCCAATAATCGTGAAGACATTAAAGAAGCTCACGCCGGTGATATCGTTGCTTTAGCAGGGTTGAAAAGCACTACCACGGGTGATACTCTAGTTGAATCTGATAATGATATCGTTCTTGAAAGAATGATTTTCCCAGAGCCAGTAATTGAAGTTTCAGTTGAACCAAAATCAACTGCAGACCAAGAAAAAATGGGCATGGCTTTATCTCGCTTAGCTTCAGAAGATCCTTCGCTTCGTATTGAATCCGATCAAGAATCTGGACAAACTATTTTGAAAGGAATGGGTGAACTTCACCTCGAAATTATCGTTGATCGCATGAGACGCGAATTTAAAGTTGAAGCCAATATTGGTCAACCTAAAGTCGCTTATCGCGAAGCTATCACTAAAAAATACGAGTCTGATTATACTCACAAAAAACAATCAGGTGGCGCGGGTCAATTCGCTAAAGTTAAAATTATTTACGAACCATTGCCGGCAGATTCAAAAGAAAATTTCATTTTTGAAAGTGAAGTTGTTGGCGGTCGCGTTCCTAAAGAATATATCCCTGGCGTTGAAAAAGGACTTACTCTTGCTAAAGAAACCGGTATTTTAGCTGGTTATCCTGTGGTGCGCTTGAAAGCTCGCTTAATTGATGGCGCTTATCACGATGTCGATTCAAGTGTTTTGGCTTTCGAAATCGCAGCTCGTTCTTCATTCCGCGAAGCTATGGAAAAAGCTGGTCCAATCATTCTTGAGCCAATCATGAAAGTTGAAGTCGTTACTCCCGAAGAATATATGGGCGATGTAATCGGTGACATCAATTCGCGTCGTGGACAAATTCAAAATGTTGAAGGTCGCGATGTGACTCAAGTTATCACCGCCAAAGTTCCTTTGGCTTCAATGTTTGGATATGTTAACGGCTTAAGATCTTTATCTCAAGGTCGCGCCAGCTACAGCATGGAATTTGATTCTTACGAACCAGTTCCATCACATGTTGCTGATGAAATAAAAGCTAAAAAATCTTAATTAAATTCGCGTCCCAATTGTAAAATAAATATTCAATTGGGACGCGCTACATTTCAACTCAGGCTATCATAGCTCAGGGGTAGAGCACTTCATTGGTAATGAAGAGGTCGGTGGTTCGATTCCACTTGATAGCACCAGTTTAAAATCTCCCTCGATTTTTCAAGAAACTAAACATTGATTGTTAATTAATCGCCATTTTACTCTCATAGCCATATAAACTTTAAGAACACCCGAAAAGACTTCGCGCTCTTGCTCCCCTCCCCCTTTGAGGGGTTAAAACCTACATTTTGCAATAATACTTGCAACGCTTACGGTGCCATAGCTCCCCCCTTGAGGGGGAGCGGATTCTAGAAACTTAACGGTAGTTAAGTTTCTAGAATCGTGGGGGGTCAAAAACCTAGAGCATCTGAGGTTTTGATGTTGAGAGAAAAGTTAAAACAAAAAAATTCCATAAATGGTGATTTCTTGAT
>CAMDCJ010000073.1 GCA_945890035.1 Rickettsia typhi | reverse complement strand
AATCTTTGGGTGGAGCTAAAATTGCGCCCGCGATTAGTCCGAATAAAACTTGGTCAGGATTGATTGGTGGAGTCGTTGCAAGCATGGGAATAGGCGTTATCTCTTCAATAATTTTCCCAGGTTCAATATTATTTTTCTTGATAGTTAGTGTGATTATTTCAATCGTTGAGCAATTGAGCGACTTACTCGAATCAAAATTTAAAAGAATTTTTGGAGTAAAGGATTCAGGCGACATTATCCCCGGACATGGCGGAGTTTTAGATCGTCTTGATGGCATGATTTTAGTGGCTCCATTGGTTTCAATTATAATAGCAATTTTCCCCGCGCAATTTGGTTTAGCATAATTTATTTTGGCATAAATTTATGAATTTAGAAAATGATTTTTTTGAAATTGCTGGCAAGAAATTTCATTCACGATTATTGGTCGGAACCGGCAAATATAAAGATTTTCAAGAAACGGCATTAGCCATTGATGCTTCTGGTGCCGAAATCGTTACGGTTGCACTGCGTCGTGTCAATATCGAGAAAAAAGGTGAAGCGATGTTGCAAGATTTTTTAAGCCCCGAAAAATATACTTATCTCCCAAATACCGCCGGTTGTTTTAGTGCCGAAGATGCGGTGCGAACCTTGCGTTTAGCGCGTCAAGCTGGTGGTTGGAATTTAGTTAAGCTCGAAGTATTGGCCGACGAAAAAACTCTTTATCCAAATGTTATCCAAACCATTAAAGCTTCGGAACTCTTGATTAAAGAGGGTTTTGAGGTAATGGTTTACACTTCCGATGATCCAATTGTTGCCAAAGAACTTGAAGATATTGGTTGTTGCGCGATTATGCCTTTGGCGGCGCCAATTGGCTCTGGGCTTGGAATTCAAAATCCATTAAATATTCAATTTATTATTGAGCAATCTAAAGTGCCAGTTTTAGTTGATGCCGGAGTTGGCACAGCTTCTGATGCTTCAATCGCCATGGAATTAGGTTGCGATGGTGTTTTAATGAATACGGCAATTGCCAAAGCTAAAAATCCAATTTTGATGGCTCGTGCCATGAAATTAGCGGTTGAGGCGGGTAGGTTGGCTTTTTTAGCGGGAAGAATGGAAAAGAAAAATTTTGCTTCGCCATCTTCGCCAATTAATGGAAAAATTACTTAATTTATGACTCACAAATTTCACTCTTCAATCCTTCGTGCATATGATATAAGAGGCATTTATAATCAAACACTTTTTGATAATGATGCTTATTTTGTTGGGCGTTGTTTTGCTAAAATTCTTCATCAAAATAATAAAATTAAAATGGCGGTCGGATGTGATGGGCGCGTAAGCTCACCAATTCTTAAAGAGCGCTTGATTCAAGGTTTATGTGATAGTGGCATTGAAGTTGTTGATATTGGTTTGGGGCCGACGCCAATGCTTTATTTTTCGGTTTATGAATTAAATCTTGATGCGGGAATTATGATCACGGGATCGCACAACCCTAAGGAGCATAATGGCTTTAAAATGATGATAAAAAATCAAAATTTTCATGGTGCTGATATTTTGGGTTTAGCAAAAATTCTTGAAAATCAAGATTTTGTAAACGCCGAAGGCTCTGTTTCAGAATTCGATATTCGTGAAAAATATTTAAACCGCTTGCTGAATGATTGCGAAGTAACGCAAAGTGATAGTGGTTTACTCAATGAAGTTGAAAATTTTGAAGGACAAAAAAAATTAAAAATCGTTTGGGATGCTGGCAATGGCTCGGCTGGAGAGATTATGACCAAGCTTTCAGAAAGAATTTATGGTGAACATATTTTACTTTTTAATGAAATCGATGGCGATTTCCCCAATCATCATCCCGATCCCACCGAGGCCAAAAATTTACAAGATTTAATTGCGGTGATTAAGTCGCAAAATTACGATTTTGGCATCGCTTTCGATGGCGATGGCGATAGGATTGGCGTAGTTGACGGCGAGGGCGAAATAATTTGGGGCGATCAATTATTAATTTTTTTCGCACGCGAAATTTTAGCAAAAAAACATGGCGCCACAATTATCGCCGATGTCAAAGCAAGTGGCTCTTTATTTGCTGAAATTACCAAAGCGGGAGGCGAAGCGGTGATGTGGAAAACTGGGCATTCGCTAATTAAAGCTAAAATGAGAGAGTTGGGTGCGAGCCTTGCAGGAGAAATGTCGGGACATATTTTCTTTGCCGATAAATATTATGGTTTTGACGACGCGCTTTATGCTTCGATTCGCTTAATTAATATTTTAGCGAACTCTTCAAAAAGCTTGGCGCAAATGCGCGCAGAATTGCCGATAACTTTTTCTACCGCCGAAATTAGAATCGAAACTTCCGAAGAAAAAAAGTTTGTAATAGTTGAAGATTTAAAAAATTTATTACATAAAAATAACGAAAAGTTTGTTGATATTGATGGCATTCGAGCTCAGAGTTCTGAAGGCTGGTGGCTGATTCGTGCTTCAAATACTCAACCGGTTTTAGTGGCTAGATGTGAAGCAAATTCACAACAAAATCTTGAGAAAATGAAAAATAATTTACGCGAAAAACTTAGTTTTTGTAATATAAAAATTCCGCATGAATTGCAATAAAAACGGCATGAAAATTATTGGCTTGAGCGGAGGAATTGCCTCTGGCAAAAATACTGTTGCCGATATATTTCATGAGCTCGGAATAGAGGTTTTTGATGCTGATGCTGTAGTTCATAATCTATATTTGCAAGATCAAGAAATTATTAAATTAGTTGCTCAAAATTTCTTAGAAAGTTTTGATGGAAAAATTATTAATCGCAAAATTTTAAGTGCTTTAATATCACAAAATCCATCGCAAATTCATATTTTAGAAAAAATTATTCATCCTAAAATTCGTGAAATTTATCATAATTTTTTAGAAAAAAATTTACAAAAAAAATCAAATTTTGTGGTAATAAATATTCCGCTTTTACTTGAATCAAATCAATATAAAACTGATAAAATTATTGCCATTATTGCCGATGAAAAAACTCGTCAAGACCGCTATATTCAACGAGTCGTAGCTGATTTAAAAAACGCCAACTCCGATTTAATTAATGAATTAAAAAACAAATTTTTAATGTTGAAAAATAAACAAATTAGCGATGAAGAGCGAATAAAAAAAGCTGATTTTATTATTTATAATGATGGTGATTTGGCTGATTTAAAACAAAAAACTTTAGATGTTTATCAAAAATTAATTCATGAATTTTTTTAATAAACTTTTACTAATTCTTTGATGTTTGTTGTGTAGTGTTGCGAGCGCTTGTTGCAAAGCATTTGCCAGCTTCGCTTGGTTCCTTGGATTGCATAAAAAATGGTGTTTTTGCTAAAATTTTGATTAATCTTCTCCAAAGTTTTTTGAATAATCTCGGTTTTTTTATTATCAAATTTTTTAACATTTTCATCAATATTTTGATTTAAAAAAAGATCATTTTGAAATAAATTAATTTGTTCATTTTCACCGCTTTTTACTAGGTCCAAAAGCATAATTCCGGCTTTTTTATATTCATAATTTTTTTGATAAATTTGCTCTAAAATTTTTAACGCTGATTTTAAAATTTCTGCAACATTATCAGTTGGCGAAGCGAAGCTAATAGCATTGCCAGCGCAATATTGAGGCTTGTTAGAAAATGGGTTGGTGCGGATATAAACATGAATCGCTTGGGCCAAAGTTTTTTGTTTGCGCATTTTCTCGCAAGCTCGCACCGCGTAGTTGGTAACGGCTTCTTGTAAATCAGATTTGGCCGTGACATTTTTGCCAAACGATTTCGACGATAAAATATTTTTGCGCGGTGCGATTTCTTCGAGATGCAAACACGAAATTCCGTTAAGTTCATAAACAATTCTTTCGCCAACTACGCCAAGGATTTTACGAATTTGTTTGGAATCGGATTCGCGAAGTTGCAAAGCATTTTCAATGCCAATCGCATTTAATTTAGTGGCGATGCCTTTGCCAATTCCCCACACATCTTGCACGGCGGTTTGCGCTAAAACTTTTATTTGCAAATTTTCGTCGCGTAAATCGCAAAGATGATTTGGTGCCAAATTATAAAGATTTTTTTTGGCAATTTGATTGGCAATTTTTGCCAAAGTTTTAGTGCCGGCGATACCTATGGAAGTAGGAATGCCAAGCCATTTATTAATATTGAAACGAATTTTGTAACATAAATTTATAATGTCATCGAAGGCGATGTTATCAAGTCGCAAAAAAGCCTCGTCGATCGAATAAATTTCAAGATCGGGCACCATCATTTGCAATGATTTCATCACGCGATTCGACATGTCGCCGTAAAAAGTGTAATTAGAAGAAAAAACCGCGACTTTATTTTTTTCAATAAGTTGGCGAAATTTATAAAATGGCGCGCCCATTTCAATGCCTAAAGCCTTGGCTTCATTCGATCGAGCAATGATACAGCCATCATTATTTGATAAAACCACGATGGGTTTTTGTTGTAAATTTGGACGAAAAACTCGCTCGCAAGAGGCATAAAAATTATTGCAATCAACCAAAGCAAAGATTGATTTTGTGTGCCGATTTAAATTTTGATAAGATTGATTTTTCATAATTTGTGAATCACATTGGTGACCACTCCCCAAATTATATTATCGTTAAAATCATGAAGCGGAATCGGCTGATATTTTTTATTGGCGGGCATTAAAAAAACGCCTTTAGTGGTTTTGGATAATTTTTTTACCGTCAACTCGCCATTGATGGCAACGATTATAATATCACCATTTTTCACTTCCAAACTGCGATCGACCACCAAAATATCGTCGGGATTAATGCCGATATCGATCATCGAATCGCCGGCGACTTTAACTAAAAAAGTGGCGGTGGGATGTTTGATTAAATATTTATTCAGATCAATATTTTCGACGATATAATCATCGGCGGGGGAGGGGAATCCTGCTCTAACGGTGCAACTATAAAGCGGTAAAGCGAAACCTTTATTTTCGATGTAATCGGTGATTTTGCCGACCAAACTAAGTGGAATTCTTACGGGTTTTGTTGGTTCTTGATATTTGCCATTGCCCTTAGGTCTGCCTGCATTTTTTCGATAACCACCTCTTGTCATAATAATCAGTTTTTATATTTATAATTAATATTTTAGAATAGTGAACAGAAATCAAATAACAAGAAAAATTTGGCAAATATCTTGTTGAAAATAATATAATTTTAGCTTGAAAATATTTGCGTAGTTTTGCTGAAGGGTTCGCCTGATGAGAAAATTGTCCAACAAGCCGTTGGAAAATCGCCATGGGGACATAATTTGGTTTTGCTCTAAACTATTCAAAGCGTGACAATTTATCACGGTTTCATTTCCCTCTTCTTTTAAGCGTTGTTTTAACTTACGCCAACAGGCATTTACATCTATACTTTCAGTCAAAACTTCGATTACATCGACGATAGAAAAATACCATTAAAATTTTTCCGCAATAGTTTCTTTAAATGGCTTACAAGACTACATTTTACAAAATACTCATCAAGCTTACGGGCTATAGCTCCCCCCTTGAAGGCTTACGCCCCTAAATTTTTAAAAATATTCGTAAAGCTTACGGGCTTTAGCTCCCCCCTTGAGGGGGAGCAGGCTAAAATGTTTTAACGGTAGTTAAAACTTTTAGCCGTGGGGGGTCAGAAAACCGATAGCAACAGGGGTTTCAAGATTGTAAAAAAATTAAAGCAAAAAAATTCCAAAAAAGACGATTTCTTGATTTTAAATTTAATCCACAAATTTATAAATTTTTTCAAACAAAAATTGGCGATTTTTTTAGTTTAAAAACAAAATCAAGAAATCGTCTTTTTTATAAAATTTTTTTCCATTAGTTTGAAACTATTGATTATCTAGGATATTTTGACCCCTCTCCGCATCGCCAACAAGTTGGCTCTGCGACTCTCCCGCAAGGGGAGAGTGATGACCCCGTAAGCTTGACGAGTGTTTTTTTAAGTTTATGGTTGTAAGAATTTGGTTGATGTTGAAAATTAACTATGTTCTTTGAAGTTAATTTATTCGTCATCAGAAATAACCCAAATTTGCTTTAAAGGCACTTCTGATTTTATTTCTTCATCTAGTTTGTGATAATGCTTTAAAAACTCTTCCACCAGTTCTTTTTGCTCCCAAAGTCTGATTGTAAAAAATTCATTTTTCTTTTCTTCTTTAATGCTTCCTTTGAAGCCTTCCCAAGAAACTAACAAGCCAAAATCAGCTTTAACTTTTTTCATTGTCCCAGAGAGTCGATCTAAAATATCAATTCCAACTGCGGTGCCTGATTTTACTTGAATGCATATTTTGGGATTTTCAAAACCTAAATCACCTTTTGCTGCCAAAATATCAACTCCACCATCAGCTCCAGCAGGACTTGCATAAGTAAAATAGCCTTTTGCTTTAAAAATGCTTTCAACTAAAGCTTCCATCCTTTTTCCTTTAAATTTGGCAAGAATTCGTTTTGAGATTTGATCAAGTGAATTTTCTTCAAGATTTAATTCTGCATTGGAAATGTTTTCTAGTTGATGTTTTAAAGCGTCATTATTTGTAGTATTTTTTTTACCACTTAAAAATGCTTTAATTCTGCTCTCAGCATCATTTCTGTTAATTTCACAAAAAGTTTTAAACGCACCAAAAGAATATAATAAATCTTGATCAAATGAAGTTCTTGGAATTTCCTTTTCTATCCATTCAACTTTTCTGATGTGGCTATATGGTTTTTTCTTGGGGTCAAAAATATAATCGCTAATAATTTTGCCGATTGCAATTTTTCTACTGTTTTTTAGTGGCAAAATCACTAAGTCGCCAATCTTCATTTTGTTTAGATGAATCCATATTTGTGAAGCCCAATTAGGCACTGA
>CAMDCJ010000072.1 GCA_945890035.1 Rickettsia typhi | reverse complement strand
AACATCTTGCGGTTTCGATTATAAAAAAATTCCTGAAAAATATTGCGATAAATTTGGCAATTGGTTTGAAATTAATATATGCGATTCCAATTGGATAACCTGTTTGGTTGGCGGAAGCGCTGGAATGAAATCAAAAATTGTGTATGGCAATACCAATGGCACAAATGGTGAATGTGAAGGTAGTGGAAGTTATAGTTGGTCATGCACTGCCCTTGGTGTTGGAAGTGTTACAGCAAATAATTGTATTTAATGATAAAATTTAAAATTATAAAACCCAGTCTAAAAAATAAAAAAGCTTATATTCCTATTAATTTTTCGACTCCTATTTTAAACATCTTTTTGTTAGTGGCTAGAATATTTTCTTTTATAAAAATCAAAAGTTTAAAGAAAAAAAACGCAGCGTTTACAATGATCGAATTAAGTGTAGTAATCTTAATTATAGCCTTGTTAATGTTTGGATCTTTTTCATCTTCGGGGATGGTTAACAGTGCTAAAGAAAGAGTAACAAAAGATAGAATGAAAATAATCTATAATGCAATGGGAATTTTTTTGAAAGACAACAAAAGATTGCCATGTCCAGCATCGATTAAGCTGGCTCGCGGAAATTCTGAATATGGCAAAGAAGTTCGCGATGCGTCTGGAAATTGCTATATAGCAAATCAAGCTGATAAAGGAATTTACCCATCAAACGCAACTGGTTCTTCAAATTTAATATTTGGAATGGTTCCAATTTATGATTTAAAGCTTGGTGCCGATTTTGCCGAAGATGCTTTTGGCAATAAGATAAATTATTTTATAGATCAAAAATTTGCTTATGAATATCTTTCGGAAGAGACCCTAGAAGCAAATCTATCTAATATTGATATTTTTCCTAGCTTTGGAACTGCGCCTTACAAGGATATATTTTTAATTAAAGAGAGAAGGCGAGGCGGTGAAGTTATTGTCAATAGTGATGCGATAATCGTTTTGATGAGCGCCGGAGTAAACTGTTTTGGTGCGTATAAAAATACTGGAATTAAAGATGATCCAATAAATGGAAAATGTAAGTCACCAGTTAATGCCGAAGAATTGGAAAATGAAGTTAATATACTTAATCAGTTTAATAAAATATTTTATAGTAATTTTGAGTCGGAAGAGGCTTTTGACGATATTATTTTTTTCAAAACTCGCAATGATTTTGTTAATAATTTTAATCAAAAATCTCTGATACCATGCAGGGGAGCTGATATAGTTGATGCTGATTTTGAAAAAAAGAATAAATATTATGGTGGTGAACTGATTGCTTCGGCATGTCCACTTGGAGATGAGTCGATAAAAAAAACTATAAAATGCGATGCGTTTGGAAAGTGGACTAAATTAATTGTATCTTGCCCAGGGTCAGTAATAAGTACATGTACAGTTGGTGGAAGCGCTGGAATGAAATCAAAGATTGTAAATGGCAATACCGGTGGCGAAAATGGTGAATGTGAAGTTGACTATAAAGGAAGTTATAGTTGGTCATGTAATAGCGCTGGCGTTGCAACCTCTACAAATAAATGTATAGCTTATTGTGTATTTGCTACAGAAAATGGAATGAAGGGGTTAAAAGGCGCTCCAGGAGAATCTGGCGAAGGAAGTTGTTCAACTGGATTTACAGGTTATTACTCTTGGGCATGCCCAAATGATGGCTCAGGGGGAACTATTACAGCAAACAATTGTACCTCTTCGCCATGATAAAATTTAAAATTATACAACCCTCTCTGAAAAATAAAAAAGCCTATACTCTTTTTGAGCTTTCAATCGCTATTTTGATTATCTCTCTATTGATGGCTGGCGTTTTTTCTTTCGCAACCGGAAGCATTAATGATGCAAAATCTGCATTAACCAATCAAAGAATGGATGAGATTTATAAATCAATGGGAACTTATTTAATGGTTAATAAAAAATTGCCTTGCCCCGCTTCAATTTTAACTTCAAAAGTTAATGATGCTAATTATGGTCAAGAGGTTTCTGCTGACTCAGGATGCGAGGGGGCAGGGGTTTATAAATCATCAATAAGTGGTAATTTGTTTTTTGGAGGGGTGCCAATAAAAGCTTTAAATTTAAGTTCCGAATATGCTGAGGATGGTTACGGAAATAAGTTTAATTATATTATCGATCGACGCTTTACATATAAATTTATTGCTACCGGCTCTGGTTTAAATGATGTTGGTCCAAGCTTTGGAACTGCTGATTTAACATTAAATGTGATTACCATTAAGGAAAAACAAACCAAAGAACAAACCCCTGAGCTTTTCCCAATTTTATCAATTGAGGAGTCTCCTATATTTGTTTTGTTAAGTGCTGGTGAAAATGGTTTGGGAGGCTTTAACGCGGAAAGCGGCATAAAAAATATTGCCTCAACCGAACCCGAAGAAGTTAATAATCAGATAACTGAATTTAATGATTTAGTGTCCCCGCCAACCGCAGTTTTTGATAATATTTTTATCGTTAAGTCTCTTGTAAGCGATAATTTTGATGATATCGTTTTTTATAAGACGCGTAGTAGTTTTGTGAGTGATTTTTCTGCCAAAAATCTAATCTATTGCAAAGGTTCTGATTATACTGACTATACCAAAAGAAGTTTATATTATGATCAATATTTATATGCTAATGATAAATGCCCCAACCTCATTAATGGCGCTTATGTAATAAAAATAAAGAGATGCACAGCAAATGGTATTTGGGACGATGTATTGTCGAATTGTCCTCCTGCTCAGTAGTAAAATATGTTTCTTAAAATTCTTTATTTTCGCCAACTTCCAAGATTAAAAAATCTTTTTCTAAATTAGCCAATAAGCGATTTTTCTTAAGATCTTGGGAAGGATCTTTAAAATTATCCGAAGCCAATTGAAAAGTCTCAAAATGCATGGCGATTGATTTTTCAGAATTAAGTTCTTTGTGCGCAAGAACGGCTTGAGCTGGGCTGATATGATGGCGAATCATAAAATCTTGAGGTTTATAAGCGCCGATTGGGAGTAGGGCGAGTTTAAAGTTTTTAAATTTTTGTCCAGCCTCCACAAAATGCGAATCATAACCTGTATCGCCAGCAAAATAAATATTTCCAAGATTAGTTTCGAGCGCAAAAGCCCCCCAAAGAGTTGCGTTTGAGCCCCAAAAAGCTCTTTTAGACCAATGTTTGGCGCGGAGAAAATTAATAAAGAGATTTTGGTTAAATTGAATTTTTTCGTTCCAATCCATTTCTTGGCAATTTACTTTTAGATTTTTAACATGATTTAAGTAATGACACATTCCAAGGCCAGCAAAAATTTGTGGATTAGAAAAATCACGAAGTTTTTTTATAGTTGGTATGTCTAAGTGGTCGTAGTGCGAATGGCTAATTAAAACAATATCAATTTTTGGTAAATCTTCAAATTTTATTCCAGGTTTTTTAGCTCTTTTTGGACCTAAAAAAGATACGGGACTAGCGCGATTAGACCAAATAGGATCGGTTAAAATATTTAAGTTGTTAAATTGTAATAAAAATGTTGAATGACCAACAAAAGTTGTTGAAATTTTATTATTATTAATTTTTTCTAGTGGTTTATAATTATTGACTTCGATTAAATCTTTAACCCAAAAAGATTTGCCATTTTCGGCTTCATATTTTGCCTTGGCTTTATAATATGACATGAAGTTTTTTTTGAGTGGATCTTCGCTATTTGGATTGAAAAATCTTTTGCCATCGAAATGGTCAGAAGTGCTTCCTTTGTAGTATCCAGACTCGGAAAATAAAAAGCATGAAGATAAAAAACTCATAAGAATGAATGTTAAAAAATATTTTAAAAATTTTATCATTAATTTGATTTTTAAATTAAAGTTAATCGTCTAATTTTTTAATATTATTTCAATTTCGAATAATAAATTTTAGAAATAAAATTGCATGAAATTTTTATGAAAAAAACTAAAAATCTATTGTTCGACCTTTTATAACCCAGTCGCCGTAGCGCGTATTATCTTCTTTTTCTTCTGGTTTTAAATCATCATTTGGCTTTAAATCATCATTAATTTCTAAAGTTTCTTTTGAAATTTCAGAAACTTTTGTAATTGAATCTTCGGCTTGTGTTTCTGGCTTCATTTTATAATTTTTTTATAATTTTAGTGAAAAATAATTTGAATAATTTGAATAAACTATTTTTAATTAATTCTGTTATTAGCCACCTTGCGTTTTCCCTTGTCCTTGCGGTGAAGGTATAATTTCTGAGCCAAGAAAAAGTCTTGCATTGGTAAGACTTACCCCACCTAAAGCGAGTAGGCTTTTAAAATTTTTATGTCTTTGAAGGTTTCCTAAATATTTTTCAAAAACTGCAAACATATCTCCCGCAAAGACTCCTCCTTGACTTATAGCGCTGAATATTGAATCAACAGAACCAAGCGTAGTAGCGTCATCAAGCCCTCCATTTTGTAGCATTTCGTCAACAGATCCTGTAAACATTCCTCCAGCATTTCCACCGCTATTAGGAAATCCACCAGCATGATTCGAAGTAGTTGATTCAGCGCCTGGAATTGCTCTTGAAGCAACTAATTGACCAAAATCAAAGGAATCTGGTGCGGGATTTTGTTTAGACATATATTTACAATATTTTATTTAGATGAATCAACCGCAGCAACGGCTGACATGTTAAGAATATCGTTGATCGAAGACTGCATCGTAACGATTTGAACGGGCTTTTCAAAGCCATCTAAAATTGGTCCGATCACCGTGCAATTGCCAACCTCTTCAAGAAGTTTGGTGGCGATACTTGCTGAATGAAGCCCTGGACAAATTAAAATATTGGCCGGTCCCGTCAATCGACAAAATGGATATTTTGCCATTTTCTCTGGATTTAAAGCGACATCGGCGGTCATTTCGCCATCATATTCAAAATCAACTTTCATGCCGTCGAGGATCTCAACCGCGTGCTTCATACGACTTGATTCATTTTTCAAAGCACTGCCGAAATTTGAAAATGACAAGAACGCCACTTTTGGTTCGTAACCCATTTTACGAACTTTTTTCGCAGTTTGAATTGCGATACTAACCAAATGTTCCGATGATGATAATTCTGAACAAGCGGTGTCGGAAATAAAAATCGTACGACCTTTGGAAATAATCATTGAAACTCCAAGAACGATATGATCTTTTTTGTTTTTTATAACTTGCCAAACATCTTTCAAAGATTTGCTATAACCACGCGTTAAACCAGTGACCAGAAGGTCACCATGCCCACAAGCCAGCATCGATCCTGCAAAAATATTGCGATCAGTTTTGATCATTCGTGCACAATCAGAAAGAAGAACGCCTTTGCGTTGTAATTTCGAATAAAGAAAATCGATATATTTATTATTCTCGCCCGAAATCGCTGAGTTGTAGATCTCAATGCCTTTTTCATCGATGTCTAATTCTCGCATTTTTTCAAGAATACGCTCTTTTTTTCCAACTAAAATTGGTTTACCATATTTGTTATCACGCCACATGCTCGCAACCTTGATGATTTCTGGCTGTTCACCTTCGGCGAAAATAACATTTTTCGGCGATCTTTTTAATTTTTCAAAAATTAAACTTAAACTGTTAACCGAAGGATCACGACGCGCTTGAAGTTGTTTAGTGTAAGCATCCCAATCTTTAATTGGTTTTCTAGCGACGCCACTTTCAACCGCAGCTTTCGCCACTGCAACTGGAACCGTGTAAATCAATCGAGAATCAAATGGGGTAGGGATGATATAATGAGGACCGAATTTCATTTCGCGACCACCGTAAGCTTTGATAACTTCGTCAGGAACTGGTTGACGAGCAATTTCGGCGATAGCGTTTACCGCTGCGATTTTCATTTCTTCGTTAATAGTCGATGCTCTGACATCAAGCGCTCCACGGAAAATATATGGGAAACCCATCACATTATTAACTTGATTTTCGTAGTCACTTCGACCCGTTGCTACAATAGCATCGCTTCTTGCCTCACGAACTTCTTCAGGTAAAATTTCTGGATCAGGATTAGCCATGGCGAAAATTACAGGATTTTTTGCCATCGATTTAACCATTTCTTTGGTTACCGCCCCTTTAACGGAAAGTCCAAGAAATACATCCGCTCCTTTCATTGCTTCGGCTAAAGTGCGCGCTTTAGTTTCAACAGCGTGAGCTGATTTCCATTGATTCATGCCATCGGTTCGACCTTTATAAATTACGCCCTTAGTATCGCATAAAAGTGCACTTTCGTGAGGTAATCCCATGGCTTTCAAAAGCTCTAAGCAAGCGATTCCGGCCGCGCCAGCGCCGTTGACGACAACTTTGATTTCATTAAATTTTTTGCCCGATAAATGTAAAACATTGAGAATTCCGGCCGCTGAAATAATGGCGGTACCATGTTGATCATCGTGAAAAACTGGAATATCCATAATTTCACGAAGCTTGCTTTCGATAATAA
The DNA here is from genome assembly GCA_945890035.1 of Rickettsia typhi. GTDB lineage: Bacteria > Pseudomonadota > Alphaproteobacteria > Rickettsiales > UBA1997 > CAILUF01. Next base: position 528 of record CAMDCJ010000072.1, on the reverse strand, counting down.
AACATTCTGGTGCCTTAATATCTTCAAGGTTAATGCCACCCCAGCTTGGCCCGAGATATTTAACAGCGTTAATAAATTCATCAACATTTTCTGTGTCAACTTCGATATCGACCGAATCTATATCGGCGAAGCGTTTAAATAAAACAGATTTTCCTTCCATCACTGGTTTGCCGGCGAGGGCGCCTAAATTTCCAAGTCCAAGAACCGCTGTTCCGTTTGAAATAACCGCAACATAATTGCCTTTTGCGGTATAATCATAAGCCAAATCGGGATTTTTTTGAATTTCTAAACATGGCACCGCAACTCCTGGAGAGTAGGCGAGGGCGAGTTCGCGTTGAGTGTTGAGGGGTTTGGTTGCATGCATCGCAACTTTTCCGGGTTGACCCTGAATATGGAAATTTAAAGCTTCAATTTCCTTTTGAGTTTTATTATTTGATTTTAAAGAATCCTTTGAATCATCAATTTTATTTAGCGAATTTTTTTTATTTGACATAATTAATTTTAAAATGTTAAAAGTTAAATCAATTT
>CAMDCJ010000071.1 GCA_945890035.1 Rickettsia typhi | reverse complement strand
TTAAATTAAACTGCATGTTGCTGGCTTCTCTTAAATCAAGTCTGTAGGGGTTTTTTATGTTGTCGGCGATTAATGAAAATTTTATATCTTTAGAAAATTTCATATTACCGAAAATAGTTTCAGCATTGCTGACATTTAAGACTATTTCGCTTTGAATTAAATCGGGGCGATAAATTTTTTGTGGCTTAAATATTTTTAAAACTTCGGGCGGAGCGATTGTTATTGAAGAATCGTTGATGTTAATCAAGCTAAAAAAACCTTGAGAATATTTTGAAGAATATAGATAAGGGGTTAGTGTAAAATCCGATTCGTTGGAAATCATTATGTTTGTTAAATCAACATCTTTGTAGCCCCTTAAATCAACGGCAACGTACTCAGAATTCTTTGGGGCGTTTTTGATAGCATTGACAATTTTTGAAAATACACTTTCGTCTTCAAGAGATGATACTGAAGGAAGCTTGATATTTTTGCGACGCTTTAACTCTTTTTTAGAGAGTTCTTTAAATAAGTTTAATCTTGAATCGATTTCTTGTTTTGAGTTATTGCAATCAGTCTTTTTGAATCTATCACCTAAGTTATTATACGAACATGATTGGATTATTAAAGAGATGAATATGAGGGTAAATAATTTTTTCGAAATCATATTTATAATTTTTTTACTTATAATTTCTATTAAATAAAAATTAATTCAATTAAAAAATATCAAATATAATTTTTGGTAATAAAAAAGAGTGATTTTGAGACAATTTTTGTTATCTCAATACCACTCTTATAAAAATTTTAGAATTTTTTATTTAGTCAGCTAATTCGATGAATTCAACAGATTCTTTACCCTTTCTAACAGTCAAAGTGTAATTCACTCTTTGATTTTCGTTTAAATTCTTGATACCTGCTTTTTCAATAGCACTAATGTGTACAAAAACATCTTTATCTGAGCCGTCTGGCTTAATAAAACCGAAACCTTTTGTGTAATTAAACCATTTAACTTTTCCTGAAAACTTTTCCATGATATTATTATTTATTATTATTAAAATTTAAGAGAGTGAAGAATAAATTTCACTCTTTCAAATGCAAAGCCTATTACTATAAAATCAAAAAGAAACACTTATTTTGATTTTATTAGATATTTTTTTAAAGTGCTAAAAATTGGTATTTTTTCTAGGTTTAAAATTTGGGTTAAAATTCTTTTTTGGACCACTAGATTTTGAAAAAGGTTTTTTAGCAAAATTGCTTCTAGGCTTTCTATTTCCAGAGAATCCTTCATCTTCTTTTTTCATAAATCCACCAAAGATTTTCTTTAAAAAACCGTTGCTGTCGCGTTGATTTCCATCTCTTTCTCTATCGTCAAATTTTCTTGGACCTTTTGAGAATCTTGATGCGCCATCTTCACGAGGTTTACTTCTGTCGAATGGATTAGTTCTAGGGCGTGATTCACCATCGCGTCTTTGAGTGTTGCCGATATCGTCTTTGGAAGTGTTGCCATCGCGTTCTTTTCTTTCGAAATTACCACGAGGTCTATCTGCCGAATCTTCACGACGACCAAAGTTACCACGAGGTCTATCTGCCGAATCTTCACGACGACCAAAATTACCACGAGGTCTATCGGATGAATCTTCACGACGACCAAAATTGCCACGAGGTCTATCTGCCGAATCTTCACGACGACCAAAATTGCCACGAGGTCTTTCGGTTGATTCTTCACCGCGTTTTTGAGCATGAATTCTGCGACCTACTGGTGCTCTTTCGCGACGCTCGTCGGCTACTCCTTCGCCACCTTTATTTTCACGATGCTTAACTGGACTTCTACCAATTTTAACACCAAAAATGCCTTTGTTAGCTGATTCTTCAACATTTTCAAAATCACCCGAAGCTTCGACGGGGATTTTCATGCCGATGGTTTTTTCAATTGAGCGTAAAGCCTTCAATTCTGAAGTATCGCACAATGAAATCGCCATACCTTCGCGACCAGCGCGAGCTGTTCTGCCGATACGATGCACATAATTTTCAATATCGCGAGGTAAATCAAAATTTAATACAACCGAAATGTCGGCGATGTCGATTCCTCGAGCCGCAATGTCGGTGGCAATCAAAATGTTAACACGCTTAGATCTGAAATCATTCAAAGCTTTTTCGCGAGCGTTTTGTGATTTATTGCCATGTAAAACAGCATTCTTAAAGCCAAGAGTTTCAAGGCTTTGAGCAAGGCGATTTGCATTATGCTTCATTTGACAAAATATCAAAACTGAACCAGTTTGGTGATTTTTTAAAATATTGTTTAGAATATTGATTTTGTTGGTTCGCGAAGTAATGTAAACCTTTTGTTGAATTTTCTCAACAGTAGTTGATTGAGGAGTTATTTCAACTTTAACGGGATGTTTTAAAATTTTATGAACTAGAGTTTCAATTGCTGGTGGCATTGTTGCCGAGAACAATAAACTTTGTCTTTCTTTAGGTAGATAATCCATAATTCTTTTAACATCGTCAAAGAAGCCTAAATCAAGCATGCGATCGGCTTCGTCAAGTACTAAAATTTTAAGTTTTGAGTAATCGACATATTTTTGCTTAGTCAAATCAAGTAATCTTCCTGGAGTTGCAATTAGAATGTCAACACCACTTCTTAAAGATTTAATTTGATGAACTTCGCTTACTCCGCCGAAAACGGTGGCGCAAGTTATATGTGAATTTTTGCCATAAACTTTAATGTTGTCGGCAATTTGCGTGGCTAATTCTCTAGTCGGTGTAAGGATTAACACCGAAATTTGATTTGGCGAATTTTTTTGATGGTTTTCGCTTAAATTGTGAATAATTGGCAAAGCGAAAGCACCAGTTTTTCCAGTTCCAGTTTGAGCGATTCCAAGGAAATCCTTGCCCTCAAGAATATGTGGAATTGCTTGAAGTTGAATTGGAGTTGGATGTGTGTAGCCTTTTTTTTCAAGGGCAGAAATTATATTTTCGTTTAATTTTAGTGATTTGAAATCAGTCATGAGTAGTTTAATTATTTTTATAAAATAAAGCCTAGAGAAGACAAATAGCGATCAAAAAAACTCGTTTATGAATTAATGATGAAATGCTCAAATAAAGATGTGAAATTTGCGTAAATTAATTATACCAAATGTTTGAATTGGATTGACATTTTTGCCAAGCCGATATCTGATTTTGTTAGCTAAAATGATGTTTTTAAGCTAAATTTTGGTACTACAAGAGATCGTTATTTGTATTTTCAATAAATCGATTCTAAAATTTTATATTTGAAAAAATTCAAACAAAATGGTGAAAAGATTTATACTTCGTTATTTACATTTTAATCGCTATTTTCTAATTAGCTAGCTAAAATTTACAAAAATTAAAAAACAGCTTTAGAATAATTTTAATAAAGTTTTATTTAGAAAATATTTTAAATAATTTTTTGGAAAAAAAAATAAACAATATTGATTGATGATTAATGATTATATTAATGATATTGAATCATTAAAAAAACAAAATTTATATAGAAAACTTAGCGATAGCGAGGCTTTGTCGAGCAATGTCGTTAGAAAAAATAACCAAAATTTAATCTCATTTGCTTGCAATGATTATCTGGGTTTATCGCATAATTTGGCGCTAAAAAAATCAGCAATTTCGGCAATTAAAAAATATGGGGTTGGAGCTAGAGCCTCAAGATATATTACCGGTAATAATATTTTTTATGGAAAGCTCGAAAAAGCTCTCGCCAAATTTTATAAAAATGACGATTCTGTGGTTTTTGCGTCGGGATATTCTTGCGCGATTGGAGTTGTTAAAGCCTTGGTGGGAGAGGGCGATTTGATTATTGCCGATAAATTAATTCACGCTTGTTTAATTGATGGAGCGCAATTATCGCAAGCAAAATTTATCAGATTTAATCACAATAATATCGAACATTGTTTACAAATTTTACAAGAAAATCGTCATCAATATAAAAAATGTTTAATCCTTACCGAGACAATATTTTCAATGGATGGCGATGTTGGAAAAATTGCCGAATTACTTAATCTTGCCAATCAATTTGATGCTATTTTATTATCCGATGATGCTCATGGTTTGGGACAAAATATTTTACCGCATTCGCGACATTTGCAAATGGGAACTTTATCTAAAGCCTTGGGAGGTCTGGGTGGATTTGTGGTCGGTGATAAAATTTTAATCGAATATTTGCGACAATTTGCGCGCTCGGCAATTTATTCAACAGCGCTTCCGCCAGCGATTTTAGCCTCTTCATTACAAGCATTAAAAATTATTTCTAGAAAAAATTTAGCACAAAAATCTGTAGAAAATGCACAATATTTTTGTCAATTAATGAACTTACCCAAGCCTGAATCTTCGATTGTTATTATTATAATTGGCGAGAGTAAAAAAGTTGTCGATATCGCCAAAAAAGTTGCCGAAAAGGGCTTTTTGATTGCCTCGATCCGCCCACCCACGGTGCCAAAAAATCAAGCAAGATTGCGATTAACTTTTAGCGCCTCGCATCGTAAAAATGATATAAAAAAATTGGTAAAAGTTTTAAAAATAATTTTGGAATATAAATTGCTGTAAAGAAGCATAATTGAGATTTTTTGGTATAAGTTTATATAATTATAAAGTGTGAATTAATAAAATAAATATTTAAAGATTATGTGACAAATAGAAAACCTTCTTATAAATTTGAATTTGATAATAATAAAATTACTTTAAGTGTTAATAAAATAATTGATTTTCTTAACGAAAAAAATAAATAGTTTATCTTTTTTGCCATATGGATCGAGCGATTCAGAATATAAATCATTAGAAAGGAAATTAAATAGTTCTAAAAAAGAAGAGCTTAAAGAAGACCTTAAATCATCTTTTGACAGAGCAAAAAATTGCAGTCCGCATCTTTCTGCTTCTTTGGTAACTAAAATCGAGCCAGCCTCTAGACAAGTCTAGTGGCCATTATTAATTTGGAGTTTTTTACTAGAGCCTCAAGATACCTTATAACAATAATATTTTTTTTAAATCAATTTAATTTTGCTATGAGAGAAATTTTACCACAAATAGCTGAGGATAAAGTCTACACGGGCGACAATCAACCAAGAGAATCAAAAGAAATTTTAGAAAATTTATTGTTTTTTTTAGCAAACACAGGTGATCATAATGCTTTATTTGAAGATATCCAATCAAAATTAAAAATACCAACTGATGATAGCGAGAAATTTACAATATTTTTGAAAAATATTATTAAAAATATTGGGGAATTAGGATTTTTTGAAAGTGGTGATCCTGAAATAATTAAAAAAATTTTAGATGAATCCCTTATAAGACTTTCCAGTGAAAATCGATTGCCTTTGCCGGAATCAAGATTGGAATTATCTTCATGTCAATCTTATGTTACAAGTGAAGATGGTTTTGAGTTTTTAGATCATCAACTCTTTAAGTCTCTTGAACGCGATTCGCAATATAAATTATTGTGTTACGGTATAATTATTTCTGCAATAACTGCCATTAATAAAGTTAACCAGAAATCTAGATTAGATTGCGAATCTCAAAATTTAAGGCGAGATGATGATGATTTGAAAATTCATTTAGATATTGTGCGTCCTTTAATAGTGGGTTCACAATTAGAAAAAACACCTCAAAAAAGTCCAAAGACAAGTCTAACCTATGGAGACTATTCCAGTTCCCGTTATCCTTTTATAACTAATGTTGCTCCTGTTGTTAAAAATTCTGCGATAATGTTAGGCATTATGGCTAATGATAAAAGTTATGGTATAGGTTATTATTTTATGGCTATGTATATTGAGAATGTGTCTGGTATGCTTGGTATTGTTGATAGAAATGAAAATTATATTAATAGAACGTCATCAAAAAATGTAAGAAATGAAATATTATGTTTGACTACCAGTGCGTTAATTTTTTCGCTTTCTCATTTGAGTAGATATGATTTTATTTCAGGTTCAAATTTTAAAGGCAAAGAAGAAAATTTGTTTCTTAATAGTTATTTCATTGCTAAATGTGCAAGTTCAATTCTCAATGCGTTGACAATACCAAAAACTCCTTTTCGAGATTTGTTTCAAAAGGTAGATAATGGAATATCAAAGACTTATACTGCTTTATATTCAACTTTATCTAGAGTTCGTCAAAAAGCATTTTTAGAGTCAGCTCCAGAGTCAACTCCAGAGCTAATTCAAGAGTTATTGGATAAAATAGTACCTAAAGAGCCGACTTCCCAGCAAAAAGAATTATGTTTGAAATATTTCAAAGAAGCTCTCAAATTAGATTTACCACGGGCCACTAATTCATATCCGAAAGATGAGAAAAAAGAATCGAAATGGCCATATGTTTTTCAAATGCTTGACGAATCGTTTAAATTTTTAAAGGGAGCTCTCGGATATCAGCAAGATTTAGATCCACGATTGGATGCGCCATTAAATCAATCGCCAACTGGAGCACAAGGATCAGATACGGTAATAGAGATAAGTCAGCCAAGCCCACCGTCTATTAATGCAATAGAACTTCAAGGACTATTAGGCGAAGGTTTCAGATATCTTAATGAACTTTCTTGTTCAGGGCAAGCTCGACGATTGGATGCGCCATTACCTCAATCACCACCTGGAGCACAATTATCAGATACGGTAATAGAGATAAACTCACCGGCTATTGATGTTGATGCAAATACAAACAACAAAATAGTAAAATTGAAAGAACCATATTTTGTTCACGTGGTAAATGATGGACGTTATAAAGGTGGAATTTTAGAGAGAATAATTCCAACAAAATTCTTATGCGCCACTTTAATTTCAGAACCCAAGTCCGAATCTAAGGGTGCTTTCGGTTTGCATTACGCGAGAGCGTCCATAATTCCGTGTCAATTTAAGAGCTAGCTTAAAATAAGCGTCAGCTTATTTTAAATGCTAGCTAATTTTATCAACTTAAATTGACAATAATTATGATTAAAAAACAAAAATTACATCTTGAACAAACCTCAGATTA
>CAMDCJ010000070.1 GCA_945890035.1 Rickettsia typhi | reverse complement strand
TTAAATAGCGATCTTTTAAAACCGCTTTGCCAAAATTGCTAAGACGATCGTCTTTTTTTAAATCAATATTGATAACAAAATTTTTCTCTGAAATTTTATTTTTTTCTAAAATTTTTTCATTTTTGTTAGAGGATTTTTTGGTGTTTTTTTCAATATTTTTTTTTGTCATAATCTTGATTCTCAAAGCTATTAAGTTGGTATAAATGGTTTTTTAATCGAATTCTAAAAATGGCGTTTTAGGCTATATTTAGTGCGGTATAATTAAAAATTACACTACATGTTGTTTAAAATTTAATTTCTAAAAACAAATTGTCTAGAAAAATTTTTTAAATAAATGCAAAAAAAATGCTTTACACTTAAAATTAATGTTTTGCAATAGAAAGTGTTTTTTATAAAAAGGGTGCAAGACTTAGATTATCAAGGATTGGAACGGTTATTCACTTATATAAACTAATATAATAATTTATAAATAACAATAACAATTTTGTAAAAATAAAACTTATATTTGCGTTGAAAATTTATGAAAAAGCATAAAAAAACCGCCATTTTTTGATGGCGGTTAATTTATTTATTTTTAAATTGAAAAATTTTATTTTTCGTCGGAAGCAACGCGAACTTTTAACATGGCATCGGGATTGCTTACTTTACCATTGGCACCATCGCCTTTTTTGATTTTATCAACAAACTCCATGCCTTTAATTACGCGACCGAAAACCGTATATTGATTATCGAGAAAGCGTGAATCTTTGGTAACGATAAAAAATTGACTATTGGCACTGTTTGGATCGGAAGCGCGAGCCATTGAAAGAGTTCCGCGAATATGAGGTTCGTCAGAAAATTCAGCGCGCAAATCTGGTAATTTACTACCGCCCATGCCTGTGCCAGTTGGGTCACCAGTTTGAGTCATAAAACCATCAATTACACGATGAAAGAAAATTCCATCATAAAATTTTTGACGCGCCAAGGTTTTGATGCGAGTAACATGGTTTGGAGCTATGTTGGGAAGAAGTTCGATAACAACGCGACCAGCTTTTAAATCGATATATAAAGTATTTTCAGGATTATCGATTTTCTTATTTTGAGCAATAGATTCATTCATAAAACAAAGAATTATATTAAAGACTGTGAAAAATTTTAAAATTTTTTTCATAAAAATTTAGATTAATTTGGTTTAAATAGATTTAATTTAAAATATCAAAGCACATTTTAAAATTTTTAAACTAAATATTTTAAAAATAAAATTTGACATAATTCTATTTTAGGAAGTAATTATTTTTTGCAAGTAGTTTTTTAGATTTTATTTTAACCAAAATTGATGCTAGTTTTTAATTTTTTTTAAATTATAGTTTTTTCAAAGCAACCGCATTATTAATTCAAAATTTAATTTTATGTCGATAAATAAAGTAATTTTAGTGGGCAATTTGGGTCAAGATCCAGAAATTCGCTCAACCCAAGATGGTCGTGAAATCGCCAGTTTTTCTTTGGCAACTTCCGATAGCTGGAAAGATAAAAATACCGGAGAAAAAAAAGATAAAACTGAATGGCATCGCATCGTAATTTTTTCTCAAGGTTTGGTTGGAATTTCCAAAAGCTATTTGAAAAAAGGTGCTAAGGTTTATTTAGAAGGTTCTTTGCAAACTCGCAAATGGACTGACGCTCAAGGCGTTGAAAAATATACCACCGAAGTAATTTTACAAAATTATAATTCTACTTTACAAATTCTTGATTCTAGAGAGCGCTCTGGCGGTTCATCTTCAGAAAATTATTCCAATAATCCTTCTTCTAATAACTCGGCAAGTCGAAAAAATTCTGATGTTGTGGTGGAAGAAAATGATGATGAAATTCCATTTTAATCATTAATTATTTTCAAAAAATTTTTTAAAATATTTAAAATTTGTTAAACTAAAAATTGGTAAATTATTAAACTTAAATTTTCTAATTTACCAAAATTCATAATTAAAAATTCAATTAAAATTTATATTTTTTCATGGTAAAAATATCAATTAACGGCAATAGCCACGAAGTTCCTCAGGGTATTACAATTATTCAAGCCTGCGAAATAGCGGGCATCGAAATTCCGCGTTTTTGCTATCACGAAAGATTGTCAATTGCGGGTAATTGTCGCATGTGTTTGGTTGAAGTGGCGGGTGGTCCGCCTAAGCCTGTAGCTTCGTGCGCTATGCCAGTTAATGAAAATATGCAAATTTTTACCGACACGCCGATGGTTAAAAAAGCCCGCGAAGGTGTTATGGAGTTTTTGCTTGCCAATCACCCGCTTGATTGCCCAATTTGCGATCAAGCTGGTGAATGCGATTTGCAGGATCAAGCCTATCAATATGGCAAAGGCGAAAGCGCTTATCACGAACATAAAAGAGCGGTTAAAGATAAAAATATGGGTCCTTTAATCAAAACGCAAATGACCCGTTGTATTCATTGTACTCGTTGCGTGCGTTTCATTGAAGATGTCGCCGGAACTTGCGAATTAGGAGCAGTTAATCGCGGTGAGGGTATGGAAATAGTCACTTATCTTGAGAAAAATGTAAGCTCGGAATTATCAGGAAATGTTATCGATTTATGTCCAGTTGGGGCTTTAACCTCCAAGCCTTATGCTTTTAAAGCGCGAAGCTGGGAATTGAAAAAAACTGAAACAATCGATATTATGGATGCGGTTGGAAGCAATATTCGCGTTGATTCGCGTGGTCTTGAAATTATGAGAATCTTACCAAGATTGAATGAAGAAATTAACGAAGAATGGATTTCCGATAAAGCGCGTTTTTGTTACGAAGGGTTTAAATATCAGCGTCTAGACAAGCCTTATTTAAAAGTTAACGGAAAATTAACTGCGTCAAGTTTTGAAGATTGTTATCAAGAAATAAAAAAGCAAATTAGCCAATTTAAGCCTAATCAAATTGGGGCTTTGACGGGAAGTCTATCATCGCTCGAAGACATTTTTGCTTTAAAGAAATTTATGCAAGCTTTGGGTGTTGAAAATATTGATTGCCGTTTAAATGCGCAAAAAATCGATTCTCAAAATAAAAATGAATTTTTATTTAATACTTCGATTGCAAAAATTGACGAAGCCGATAGTTGTTTGTTGATTGGAGTTAATCCACGCAAAGATGCGCCAATTCTTAACGCGCGCCTTAGAAAAAGATTTTTATCGAAAAAAATTAAAATCGCTTCAATCGGAGCGGATGTTGATTTAACTTACAAGCATCAAGCTTTGGGCGATGATATAAAAATTTTACAATCAATTTTAGATGGCAAAAATCCATTTTGTGAAGTTTTGCAACAGGCTAAAAATAATATGTTGATTGTCGGCGAAGACGCGGTTTCTCGCGAAGACGGCGCCGAAATAATTAAATTATGTAAAGCGATCGCCACAAAATATAATATGCTTCGCAACGATTGGAACGGCTTTAATTTTTTAGCGAAATCAACCGGCTTGATTAATGGTTTAGAGCTTGATTTTGTTGGTAAAAAATCGACTCAAGAAATAATTGATCACGCGCAAAAAGGCGAAATAAAATTATTATTTTTGCAAAATGTTGATGATGAAATCGATTTTTCAAAATTACAAAATTGTTTCGTGGTTTATTTCGGTTCTAATGGCGATAACGCCGTTAAAATTGCCGATATAATTTTTCCAACATGTAATTTTGTCGAAAAAGATGGATTTTATACCAATCTTGAAGGCAGGATTCAAAGGGCACAAAGAGTAGTTTTTGGAGTTGGAGAATCAAAAATTGATTATGAAATTATTGGCGAAATAGCTCAAAAACTTAACCTTGATTTAGGTTTTAAAAATTACCATGAACTATTGTCAAAACTTGATGAAGAATATAAAATTCTATCGAGAATTAATAAAATAAATAATCGTGACGAGTCATTTTTAAAAATTACTAACGATAATTTAAAATTTAATTTTGAAGATTCAAAATTATCGGTAAAAAATTATGATTATTATTTGACCAATTCAATTGCTAGAGCTTCAAGAGTTTTGAATAAATGTAGCGCTGAAAATAACGCCATTTCTTCTTAAAAGCGTAATTGAACCTGATCGTTTCGTCCTTTTGAGGATAAATTTTATTGAGCTTGCGTTGATTCCTCTTTAAATTCAAATTTTATTTGAAATTGAAAATTACGACGCGGATACTTTTGGGCAATATAATTAATTCGAGTAATAAAAATCGCACTTGCAATTGAATTTATTTATTTTATGATTTGCAATATTTCTCAACCATTTATAAGTAAAAAATTTTTAAAAAATGATTAAAATTCGTCTTTCTCGAGGGGGCAGAACAAACCTCCCATACTATCGTATTCTTGCTACAAACAGCACATCTCCGCGTGATTCTAAATTTTTAGAAAAACTCGGAACTTATAATCCACTTCTCGGCGATACCGATGAAAAACGCGTTACAATTGACAAAGAGCGCGCGGAATATTGGTTGTCAGTTGGTGCTCAACCTACTGAAAAAGTTGCTAAATTCTTGATTAATCTTGGAGTTAAAGGTGCTGAAAAATATAAACCAGATTTCAAACCAAAAGCCAAAGGATCTAATTTAAAGAAAAAAGCTCAAGAAAAATTAAACAAAGAAATTGAAGCTTCAAAAGCTAAAGAAGAAACGGCTCAAGCCTAATCTTTATTAAAAAATTTTATTTTTTAAAGCCGATCCAAAATATTGGGTCGGCTTTTTTATTAAAAAAATTTATAATTTAAAAATTTTGAAATGAAGAAAATTTTAATTGCCACCAATAATAATGGCAAATTTCTCGAGATTGCAAAATTACTAGAAAACCTTGAGATCCAAGCTGTTACAGCCTCATCATTAAATCTTATTGAACCCGAAGAAAATGCTGAAACTTTTGGGGAAAATGCCTTTATTAAAGCAAAATTTTATGGCGATAATGCTAAAATTTTAACGCTCGCCGACGATTCGGGTTTGTGCATCGAGGCTTTAGAAAATAATCCAGGAGTTCGTTCGGCAAGATATGCCATTGATAATAATGGTAATAAAAATTTTGAATTTGCTTTTGAAAAAATTTTTACAGAATTACAGAAAAAAAATATTTTTTCCGAGCAAAAACCGTCAGCTTTTTTTGTGTGCAATTTGTGTTTGTATAATCCAAAAAATAATTTTAAAATTAATTTTGAGGGCAGGGTTGATGGTTATTTAACTTACCCAGCGCTTGGAAATAAAGGCTTCGGATATGATCCGATTTTTATTAAAAATGACATGCACCAAACTTTTGGCGAAATTGATTCAATTATTAAGCATCAAATTTCTCATCGAGCAGAAGCTTTTTTGCAACTTGAAAATTGGCTTAAAAAAAACTATAATATTTTCGATTAACTTTCGCAAAAAAACAAAATTAATATTAAAAATTCTGACCAAAAATATTTATGAGTAAAAGAGATTATTACGATGTGCTTGGAGTAAAAAAAGGCTCCTCGGCTGACGAAATCAAAAAATCTTATCGAAAATTGGCGATGCAATATCATCCTGATCGCAATCCTGGAAATAAAGAAGCCGAAACAAAATTCAAAGAAGCGACCGAAGCTTATGAAGTTTTAAAAGATGATCAAAAACGCGCTGGCTATGATCGTTTTGGACATCAAGATCCAAATCAAGGTTTTGGTGGAGGAGGTTCTCGTGGACAGTCGGGAGCTGGTTTTGATGGTTTTGATTTTAATGATATTTTTAGTAATTTTGGTGATATATTTGGCGATAGCTCAGGTCGTGGAAGGTCACAAAAAAAATCTTCAGCGCAACGCGGATCCGATGTTCGCTATAATCTTGAAATCTCTTTAGAAGAAGCTTTTGGTGGTTGCGTCGAAGAAATTAAATTTACTATTCCATCAAAATGCGATAGTTGTAATGGCTCTGGCTCAAGCGATAATTCACGACCAACAACTTGCCCAACTTGTAAAGGTGCGGGTACGATTCGTGTGCAACAAGGATTTTTTATTGTTGAAAAAACTTGCCATACATGCGGTGGCGCTGGCGAGATAATCAAAAATCCCTGCAAAAAATGCAATGGACAAGGCAGAGTCAACAAAGAAAGAGTTTTATCGGCAAAAATTCCAGCCGGAGTCGAGGAGGGCAATCGCATCAGGTTCTCTGGTGAAGGTGAGGCGGGTTTTCGTGGAGGCACTGCGGGCGATTTATATGTTTATGTTTCGATTCGCAAGCATCAATTTTTTACACGCAAAGAAGCTGATATTCATTTCGAAATGCCACTTCGCATGACCACGGCGTCACTTGGCGGGGTGGTTGAAATTCCTACGATTGATGGTACAAAAGTTAATTTACAAATTCCCGAAGGTTCGCAAAGTGGCGATACTTTGCGTTTAAAATCAAAGGGCATGAATGTTATGAACTCAGGTGGCAGAAGAGGCGACATGTATGTTAAAATTAATATTGAAGTGCCGGTAAAATTATCATCCGAAGAAAAAGATTTATTGCAAAAACTTGATAAAATTATGCAAAATAAATCTTCGAGCAATCCAAAATCAGAAAATTTTTTCAAAAAAGTCGGCGATTTTTTTAAGTAAAAGACAATTTCTTAAGTTTGTTTCTAACTCCTCCCAAAATTTTCTGAAAGAAAATTTTACCCTCCCGCAAAGCGGCTTAAACACCTACATTTTTAAGAATACTCATAAAGCCTGCATGCTCTAGCTCCCCCCTTGAGGGGGAGCAGGCTCCGAGAATTTAACGGTAGTTAAATTCGCGGAGACGTGGGGGGTCAAAAAAGCTAGAGATTTAATGGGTTTTAAGATTATGTAAAAAATTAAAACAAAAAAATTCCAAAAAAGACGATTTCTTGATTTTGCTTTAAAACTAAAAAATATTTTAAATTTTTCTAAAAAAACCATCCAAAACCAACAAAATTAACCTAAAAAATAACTAATTTTTGTTTTAAAAATTGGAAAAATTGTTGATTAAAAACAAAATCAAGAAATCACCATTTATGGAATTTTTTTGTTTTAACTTTTCTCTCAACATCAAAACCTCAGATGCTCTAGGTTTTTGACCCCCCACGATTCTAGAAACTTAACTACCGTTAAGTTTCTAGAATCCGCTCCCCCTCAAGGGGGGAGC
>CAMDCJ010000069.1 GCA_945890035.1 Rickettsia typhi | reverse complement strand
CGATCATAATATTTTTTTGGATAAAATTATTTTCAATGTTTTTTTTAATCGCATCAAAATCATAAAAGATTTTTTGTTTAAAAATTTTAATTCTTTCGAAAATAAAATCTGATTTTATTGTGATTTTTTGAATTTTTAAAAAATTATTTTCGATATAATTTTTGGTTGAATATTCAATTTTTTCAGAAAAATTAATAATTTTTTGTTGAGAATTTTCTAAAAATTTTTGCGGACTTAATATTTGAATTTTTTGAATTTTTAAGAAATTATTTTCGATAAAATTTTTGGTTGAATATTCAATTTTTTCAAAAAAATTAATGATTTTTTGTTGAGAATTTTCTAAAAATTTTTGCGGACTTAATAAATTTCTTTCAAGATTTTTAAGCGCGCTATGATTTTTATTAAAAAAATTATCAACAAAATTACTTATATTTCTATCGAGATTTCTTAAATTAATTTTTAAATCTTCTAAAACTGGAGTGGCAAATTCAGCTCCCGCTGTAGGTGTCGGAGCTCTGACATCTGCTACAAAATCAATTAAGGTAAAATCAGTTTCATGCCCAACCGCAGAAATAATTGGAATTTCTGATTTAAAAACTTCGCGCACCAAATCTTCATCATTAAAGGGCAATAAATCTTCAAATGAACCGCCTCCACGCGCGATAATTATGACTTCGGGGCGATTTATTTTGAGATTATTAAAATATTTAATTCCGGCAATAATTTCACGCGAGGCCTTTTCGCCTTGAACCGCACTTGGATAAAGTATTAAATTTAGTGGGCATCGATTCAAAATGCGATGCTTAATATCTTCAATTACCGCGCCCGTTTCGGAAGTAATTACTCCAATAATTTTTGGAAAAAATGGTAATTTTTTTTTATAAATTGCATCGAACAAACCTTCTTCGGCAAGCTTTTTGCGTCGCTTCTCAATCATTTCTAAAATTGCACCAATTCCGGCAATTTCAATTTTATCAACAATAATTTGATAATTGGATCGACCTTCGTATGAAGTTATTTTGCCCGAAGCACAAATTTGTAAGCCATCGCCAATTTCAAAATCAATATCATTGGCTTGGTTACGAAAACAAACCGCCGTTAAAACGGCGTTATCTTCTTTTAAATTAAAATAAAGATGCCCACTTGAAGCGCGCTTGAAACCAGTGATTTCGCCACTAATTTTGACATAACCAAAAGCATTTTCGATGGTTAATTTTATGGCTTTTGAGAATTCGGCAACCGAAAATTGCGGAACATTTTCTGACATTTATAAAATAAAAAACTTAAAAAAAATTAATTGAAATTTTACTTAACAATCTTAATCTTGGTTTTTTAATTTCCTAATTTAAAATTAAATTTTCTTTTAATTGTGATTGCCATATAGGGATTAAATATTTAAATTATCTTTTTAAAAAAATTCATTATTCAAAAATATTTCGCAAGGAGAAATTTTGCTTAAAAAAATAAAATCTTTACAAATTTCCGGCTTAGAATGTTTGCCAATTGTTGAGGGCGGAAAAGGCGTTGGAATCACCAACGGCATAACTGCAGGTCATTTCGCTAAAGCTGGTGCTGTTGGCACTTTTTCTGGCGTGAACGCTGATTATATCGATGAAAATCAACAATATATACCATTAGTTTACAAAACTCATACTCGCCGTGAGAGACATGAAGAGTTGGTTGCCTCTTCGATCCAAGGCGGTATTTCACAAGCTAAAATTGCTCACGATGTTTCTATGGGTCATGGTCGAATTCACATGAATATTTTATGGGAAATGGGTGGCGCAGAACGAGTTTTAACCGGAATTTTAGATGGTGCCAAAGGCATGGTTCACGGGATCACTTGCGGTGCCGGAATGCCTTATCGATTATCAGAAATTGCTGAAAAATATCGCGTTTACTATTATCCAATCGTATCTTCTATGCGCGCTTTTCGAGCATTGTGGAAAAGAAGTTATCACAAAGCCAAAGATTTATTAGGTGGCGTTGTTTACGAATGCCCTTGGAGAGCGGGTGGTCACAATGGTTTATCTAACGCCGAAAATCCCGAAAGCTACGAGGATCCATATCCACGAGTTGCTGAAATTCGTAGTTTTATGAATTCAGTTGGCTTAAATGATGTTCCAATTATTATGGCTGGCGGAGTTTGGCATCTTGAAGAGTTCGAACATTGGCTCGATAATCCAGAAATTGGCCCAATTGTTTTCCAATTTGGCACTCGTCCAATTCTAACTCAAGAATATCCAGTTTCAAAATCTTGGAAAGATAAATTATTATCTTTAAAAGAAGGTGATGTTTATTTAAATCGCTTCAGCCCTACTGGCTTCTATTCTTCAGCCGTTGAAAATGATTTCATTCGTGAATTAAAAATGCGTGAAATTCATCAAGTTGAATATCGTGCAAAAACTGATGAAACTTTTAATTGCGAAATTCCTTTCGGACAAAGAGGTCGAGTGGTTTACATTAAATCTGCAGACAAAATTAAAGTCGATTCTTGGATAAAAAGTGGTTTCAGCGAAAGCATGAAAACTCCCGATGAAACTTTAATGTTCGTCGACAAATCAAAAGCTCAACAAATTATAACTGATCAAATAAATTGCATGGGCTGTCTTAGTCACTGTAGGTTTAGTAACTGGACAGATAAAGAAGAAATGAACTTTACCAATGGCAAAAAAGCCGATCCAAGAAGTTTTTGTATTCAAAAAACTTTGCAAGATGTGCGTCATGGAATCGACATTGAAAATCAATTAATGTTTGCCGGACACAGTGCTTATCGCTTCGCTAGCGACCCATTTTACGCCAATGGTTTCGTACCAACAATTCAACAATTAGTTGATCGAATCATGACGGGTAAATAATTTTTGTGGAAAGAATGACTAGATTTATTTTTATTACAGGTGGCGTAGTATCTTCACTCGGAAAAGGTCTCGCTTCGGCTTCTCTGGCGAGCCTTCTTCAGGCGCGTGGTTATTCGGTTAAACTTCGCAAACTCGACCCATATTTAAATATTGATCCAGGGACCATGAGCCCAACGCAACATGGTGAAGTTTTTGTGACCGATGACGGCGCGGAAACCGATCTCGATTTGGGTCATTATGAAAGATTTACCGGGGTCGATTCCAAAAAATGCGATAACATCACCGCCGGACAAATTTATCTTGAACTTTTATCCAAAGAACGCAAGGGCGACTATCTCGGCGGAACGGTTCAGGTGATTCCTCATGTTACCGACTTAATCAAAAAATTTATTTTAAACGATTTAGGAAATACTGATTTTGCGCTGTGTGAAATTGGCGGAACGGTTGGCGATATTGAAGCCCTGCCCTTCTTCGAAGCGATTCGTCAACTTGGCTACGAAATGCCCAATCAATGCGCTTTTTTGCACCTCACTTTGCTTCCTTATATTGAAAGCGCCGACGAACTCAAAACCAAACCCACTCAACATTCCGTCAAAGAATTGCGTGCAATCGGAATTCAACCAAGCATAATTTTATGTCGCGTTGAACGCCCGATTGAAACTATCAATAAATCTTTGCTTGAAAAAATTGCTCAAATGTGCTCGGTGCCTACTTCTTCAGTAATTCCCGCACCAAATGCTTCTTCGATTTACGAAGTTCCGATGATTTATCATAAATTGGGTCTTGATACCGAAATTCTTAAATTCTTCAAATTAAATCACAGTAAAAAACCAGATTTAACTAAGTGGCAGAAGATTAAAGACGCCATTGAAAATCCGCAAAATGAAGTTAATATCGCTATCGTTGGAAAATATAATGATTACAAAGATTCTTATAAATCTTTAATTGAAGCCCTCAATCACGGCGCATTTTCTTTAAAAACCAAAGTGAATTTGTTGTGGATAAATGCTCGCGAAAATTCAGAAAAATTACCTAAAAATATTCACGCCATTTTAGTGCCGGGAGGCTTCGGCGTTGATGGTACTGAAGGCAAAATTGCCATGATAAAATATGCTCGCGAAAACAATATTCCTTTTTTCGGAATTTGTTTTGGCATGCAAATGGCCGTAATCGAATATGCGCGCAATATCTTGAAAATCAAAGATGCAACCTCAAGTGAAATTGCCAAAAAAGGCTCTTTTGTAGTTGGCATGATGAGCGAATGGCAACATGAAAAATTAACCAAAAAAGCTGGTAAAAA
This sequence comes from Rickettsia typhi, assembly GCA_945890035.1. Taxonomy (GTDB): domain Bacteria; phylum Pseudomonadota; class Alphaproteobacteria; order Rickettsiales; family UBA1997; genus CAILUF01. Next base: position 3,265 of record CAMDCJ010000069.1, on the reverse strand, counting down.
TCTTGGCGGAACTATGCGTTTAGGGGCTTATCCGTGTGCTTTAAAGAAAAATTCTTTGGCGCAAAAAATTTACGCTCAAAATCAAATTTCCGAGCGTCATCGCCATCGCTATGAAGTTAACATTGCTTTTAAAAAACAACTCGAAGAAAAAGGTTTAATTTTTTCTGGAATGTCGCCCGACGGCAAATTACCCGAAATTATTGAGTTAAAAAATCATCCATTTTTTATCGGAGTACAATTTCATCCCGAATTAAAATCGAAGCCTTTTTTGGCTCATCCATTGTTTGTTGAATTTGTAAAAAGTGCCATTGATTATAAAAATGCTCAATAAATTTTTGATTTTTTTATTGCTAATTTTCGTGACTTCATCGTGCGGACTTCAAGTGATTTACAAAGATCAATTTGATGAAAATTCAATCGCTCACCAACTAGCCTCGATACGCATTAAAAAAGATCGCAAGCAACTCGCCCAAACTTTAAAAAATAATCTTTACGATATTTTAAATCCCGATTACATTAAAACTGAAGCCAAATATTTTTTAGAACTAAACTTAAAAACCGAGGTTTCTTTAACTTTTACCAACGCTTCGGGCGCTTCGGGTCGTAATAAAGTTACTTTGACAGTGGATTATGTTTTAAAAAATATCAAAACCGCGCAAATAATTTCGGAAGGAAAAAGTAGCACTTACGATAGTTACGATGTAACCTCGAACCGCTATGCAACTTATACCGCTGATGAATATGTTAAAGAAAATTTAACCAATGTTGTTGCTCAAAAAATTCGTAATTCGATTGTTAATGATATCTCCGAAGAAAAAAGAGGATGCGAAGAAAATAAACATAATAAAAATTATAAATGCTTGATTGAGTAGGTGAGCTAATTTAATTTCTATGGCGCCCTTTATTAGTTTTGGAGAATTTGCTTTGGCATAAATTTATCCTTAATGTTATGGATAATATTATCACATTTAAGAAAGGAGAAGTTATATTAAATTTGTGAGGACCTTACCTTATAATTTTTCTTATTGAATAGTATTGCTAATGTTTTAAAGAATTCAAATTTAGCATTTTTTCCAAGTTTACAATTAACAATTTCTAAAATAAAATTCGCTTCAAATATTTTTCCTGCCAAAAAATAATTTAAAAATAATGACCGAAAATAATTTAAAAAAGCCTGAACTTTTGTTGCCCGCCGGCACTCTTGACCGCTTAAAAACCGCCATTCTTTACGGTGCTGACGCCGTTTATTTAGGCACGCCCGACATGTCGCTTCGGGTTAAATCTTCTTTCACCTTGGAAGATGTTGTTGAAGGCATTGAATATGCTCATTCTTTTGGCAAAAAAGTTTATCTCACTTTGAATTTATTTTCGCACAATAAAGACATTGAGAAACTTCCGCAATTTATTGAAACCGTTAAATTGGTTAAGCCCGACGGCTTAATTATTTCCGATCCGGGAGTCTTCCAATTCGTGCGCGAACACGCCCCCGAACTCGAAATTCATATTTCAACTCAAGCCAATGTTTGTTCGTGGCTCACCGTCGATTTTTGGAAAAACCAAGGAGCAAAATTAGTGGTGATGGCGCGCGAAGTTAGCTTCGAAGAACTCGCCGAAATTCGTCTAAAATGCCCCGATATCAAACTCGAAACCTTCATTCACGGCTCGATGTGCATGACTTATTCGGGTCGTTGTTTGCTTTCAAATTTTATGGCGGAACGCGGAGCCAATCAAGGCTCGTGCGCTCATTCATGCCGTTGGGGTTATAAACTCAAAATCAAACTCAAAGACAACACCGAACATGAAATCGAAATTAACGAAAACAATAAAGAGCTTTTCGATTTTTTCTTGGAAGAAGAAATTCGCCCTGGGGCTTTGATGCCTTTCGAAGAAGATGTCCACGGCTCTTATATTTTAAATTCTAAAGATTTATGTTTATTGCCAAAGCTCGATGAATATATCAAAATTGGGCTCGATTCATTCAAAGTTGAAGGAAGAAATAAAACTGAATTTTACGCTGGATCTGTCGCCCGCGTATATCGCGCCGCGATTGATGATTATATGAAAGATCCGCAAAATTGGTGCGCCGATGATTATATGGACGAAATCAATTCGGTTGCCAATCGTGGCTACACCCTCGCCTTTCACGAAGGTCGCTTGACCAATTTGGCTCATGATTATGAAAGCACGGGTTCGACTAGTTTTTATGAATATGCCGGACGCGTTGTCGGCTGGGACTCTGATGAAAATATGATTTTCGAAGGCAAGAATCGCCTCGATGCCGGCGATGTTTTAGAATTTTTATCGCCTCACCAAAGAGAGCCGATTTTATTGAGAATTTATGAATTTCGTCACGCCAAAGATGGTAAAATTACCGATAAACTTCATGCCGGGCAAAAGCCTCAGATTCTAATTCCAGCCAGCGATTTTCATTTATTCGATAAAGACCAAATTAAAAAACTTTTACCCGAATTTTCTTTGGTGCGTAAAGAAAAAAATAATATTGAATCTGAGAAATTAAAAGTTGAATCGCGTGAACTTTCTCATCAATTAGAAGCGGGAAATGTTAACGAAACTAAATATCAAAATAAGCGTCAAAAATATTTTCAAGCTTGCGAAATTGGTGATTTACAAATCTCTCCAAGAACTCCAAGAATTGGCCAAGAAGGCTGTTGTGGCAAGGGTTGCAACGGTTGTTTAATTTTTTGGCACGATGAAAAATATAAAAAAGCTCGTGAACTTTTGAAGGGTAAAAAAATCGGCGAAATGTTGTAATGCTTTTCGACCGCAACAAGAGAAATAAATAGGTAACACACCCCTTTAATCGTTATTTTGAATCAAAACTTCATTTGAATTTTTTACAAAATTAATAAACATTGCTTCTCTAAACAATCAACATTACCTTCAAGCAATCAGAAATTTTGGTTATATTTTACGCGAATAATTAAGTTTCTAAGATTACTAAAAAAATTTTTATCAACAAATGAAACTTATAAAGAGAAAAGCTTTTAGTTTACTTGAAATATCTATTGTTATAATAATAATCGGCATTTTGATTGCCGGTATTGCGCAAGCAATTGAAATGTTTTCTGAGGCTTCATTAAAAAGCGCTCGTAATCTTTCAAAATTATCACGAGTTAGCCGAATCGAAGATTTAACTCTTTGGCTTGATGCCACCTCAAGCGAAGCTTTTGATAAAGAAAAAGACGATAATTCTACAGTTTCCGTTTGGAAAGATACCAATGCTTCTGCAGGATCAATAATTTCC
>CAMDCJ010000068.1 GCA_945890035.1 Rickettsia typhi | reverse complement strand
AATAATTATTTTTGATACCACCCTTCGTGACGGCGAGCAAGCTCCCGGCGCAACCATGAATATTGAAGAAAAATTATTAATCGCCAAAGCTCTTGAAAAAATGCGCGTTGATGTCATCGAAGCCGGCTTTCCAGCGGCATCTCAAGGTGATTTTTCAGCGGTTAATCGCATCGCCAAAACTATAAAAAATTCGACAATTTGTGGCTTAGCTCGTGCCAAAAAAAATGATATTGAAATTACCGCTAAAGCTTTGAATGGAGCACAGCGTTCACGAATTCATACTTTCATTGCGACTTCACCAATTCACATGGAATTCAAACTTAGAATGTCGCAAGAACAAGTTCTTGAAGCCATCAAAGACAGCGTTGGTTTGGCTAGAAATTTATGCGATGAAGTTGATTGGTCGCCCGAAGACGCCACTCGCTCAAAACATGATTTTTTATTTAAAGCCATTGAAACTGCGATCAGTGCCGGAGCTACAACCATCAATATTCCCGATACTGTTGGCTATACCACTCCTGAAGAATATTTTGCCTTAATTACCGCTATTAAAAATAATGTTGTAAACATCGATAAAGCTATAATTTCCGCTCATTGCCACGATGATCTTGGATTGGCAGTTGCCAACTCTTTATCCGCAATGCGCGCGGGCGCAAGGCAGATTGAATGCACGATTAATGGCATTGGTGAGCGCGCCGGCAACGCGGCTCTTGAAGAAATCGTAATGGCGATAAAAACTCGTTCTGATATTTATAATTTTGAAACCAACATTGACACAACAATGATTTCACGAATTTCAAAATTAGTTTCAAATATTACTGGATTCGTAATTCAACCGAACAAAGCAATCGTTGGCGCAAACGCCTTCGCCCATGAAAGCGGTATTCATCAAGACGGCATGTTAAAACATCGTGAAACTTATGAAATCATAACTCCGCAATCAGTTGGTATCGAAAAAACTTCTTTAACGCTTGGAAAACTTTCTGGTCGCTCAGCTTTCAAAGATCGATTAAAAGAATTGGGATATGATTTATCCGAAGAAATTATGAATGAATCTTTTTTGAGATTTAAAGATTTAGCCGACAAGAAAAAAGAAATTTCTAACGAGGATTTAGTTTCCTTAATTGATGGCTCAATCATTGAAAATCAAGCACATTATCAACTTTCAGAACTAGATGTTGATTGCGGAAATAGCAAAGATTCTAAAATTTTTATAAAAATAAGAATTGACACCAATTTAGAACAAACTACTTTTGTATCTAAAGACGGCCCAGTTGACGCAATTTTTTCTGCAATTGATAAAATTATTCCTCATGGAGCAAAGCTTGAACTTTATAAAGTTGAGGCAGTAACAGAAGGAACAGATGCGCAAGCTAATGTCCTCGTTCGTCTTAAAAAAGATAATCGAATTTATTCTGCAAGCGGTGCCAGCACTAATGTTTTAGTTGCTTCAGCAATCGCTTATATAAATTGTCTAGAAAAATTAAAAAACCATTAGGAGAAATTATGTTCCCAAAATTATTTTCATTTACTTCAAAAGATATTGCCATTGATCTTGGCACTGCAAACACTCTAGTTTATGTTCGCGGTCAAGGAGTTGTTCTTAATGAACCCTCTGTTGTTGCGGTTTTAAGCGAAGGCGGAAAATCAGTAACTTGTGCTTTCGGAAATACCGCAAAAATGATGCTTGGTCGTACGCCTGCAAAAATTGAGGCTATTCGTCCTTTGAAAGATGGCGTTATTGCTGACTTTAAAGTTGCCGCCGAAATGATTAAACACTTTATTCGCGAAGTTAATCAAACCAAAAGCTGGTTAGGTCCACAAATTATTATTTGCGTTCCATCTGGCTCAACTCCAGTTGAAAGAAGAGCAATTCAAGACGCCGCAGAAGGCGCTGGTGCCAACGAAGTTTACTTGATCGAAGAGCCAATGGCTGCCGCAATTGGCGCCAATCTTCCAGTCACTGAGCCAACAGGTTCAATGATTGTTGACATTGGTGGTGGAACAACCGAAGTCGGAATTTTATCACTTGGTGGCATTGTTTATTCTCGTTCTGTTCGCGTTGGTGGCGATAAAATGGACGAGGCTATTATTTCTTATATTCGTCGTTATCAAAATTTATTAATTGGCGAATCAACTGCCGAAAGAATTAAGAAAAATATTGGCGCCGCCTGCCCTCCTGAGCAAGGTGACGGTTTAGTCGTAGAAGTTAAAGGTCGCGATTTATCAAATGGGATTCCTAAAGAAATGATTTTAACTGAACGCCAAATTGCCGAAAGCTTGATGGAACCAGTAGAGCAAATTGTTGACGCTATTAAAGTCGCGCTTGAATGCACTCCTCCCGAACTTTCTTCAGATATCGTTGAAAGAGGTATAGTTCTTTCTGGTGGCGGAGCTTTATTGAAAAATCTTGATCATGTCATTAGACAAGCAACTGGATTACCAGTATTTGTCGCCGAAGATCCTTTACTTTGTGTAGTGAACGGTTGTGGTAAAGTTCTAGAAAATACCAAAATGTTCAGAGCAACTTTATTTAGACAAGACTAAAATCATTAAATTTATTTTCAATGACCAGTTATCTAAACCATAGGCCAAGATCAAACCTGATAATTCAACATAGTTTCAATTTAGTTTTTCGCAAAATTGAAACTATTTTTTTTATTTTCCTATGCATAATTTGCTTAATAGCTTCAAAAATCAATCGTGATTTTAGTAATAAAGTTAGCAATGGTTTCATAATTATTTCAACTCCGGTTATTAAAATAATATCGCTTCCGATTAGTTCATCGATTGATTTGATTGTTAATTTTAATAAATTAGCAATGGCAAAAAAAGAAAACATTCAATTAAAAGAAGAATTATTTAAACTACAAAATTATTATCTCACTTCACTTGCCATTCACCAAGAAAACAAGGAATTGAGAAGTGCTTTAAATTTTGTAAAATCAAAAACTGAAAATTATAAAATTGCTCGAGTAATAGGAATGTCGCACCAAGCTTTTGACCAAAAATTATTGATTGACTCGGGGAAAAGTCGCGATATTAAAGAAGGGCAAATTATCGCCGGCAATCGTGGAGTTATTGGCAGAGTTTCCGAAGTTTTCGAAGATAAATCACGAATACTTTTATTAACCGATTCAAGCTCTCGCATTCCAATAATAGCCTCTAGGGCTAGAAATAGGGGCATTCTCGCTGGAAATAACAGTGGCTTAATGGAAATTTTATACCTTCCTAAGAATCATCAAATTAGCATTGGTGACAAAATATTTACCTCAAGCGATGGTGATGCCGTCCCGCCCGGATTACTTATTGGCGTCGTCAGAAAAATTGATAAAAATTCTGTTTATGTTTCTGGAATCGAAGACATCAATAGTCTCAATATCGTTACAATTATTGATTATTAATTCACGATCAAATAATTAAATTGATCTTCACCATATTTTTTCTTATAAAAAATCCAAGCAACGAATTATAATATTTCCGCTTAATTTTTAAAGTACCGCTAAGTTTTTTGAGATAAAAATTCTTTAGAAATGGTGCTTGTAAAAAATACAACCGAAAACAACGCACCCCCAAAATAAACACAAACTTAAATTTACAATAATTAACAAAAAATAAAGATTAATTTTTTAAAACTCTAATATTTAATTCCTTTATTTTAAATATAAAAATAACATATAGACCACTAAATTTTTTGTGCCTTAATAATGAATGGAACTTGTGAAAGAGTAAACATCATTGAAATTGTCATCATGCCAAAAACTTTAAACTGAACCCAAAAATCCGTGGCGAAATTTCTCCAAATAATCTCATTCAAAATTGCCAAAAAACAAAAAAAACAAGCCCAACGAAAAGATAAAATTTGCCAATTTTTAAAGTTCATTTTTATCTGCTCCCCAAGCAAATATTTTAACATTGGTTTTTGCATATAATTTCCGTAGAATAATATTCCGGCAAAAATTAAATTTATAATTGTTGGCTTAATTTTTATGTAATATTCATCATCAAAAAAAATCGTTAATCCACAAAAAAATCCTAAAATACACGCTGAAAATGTTGCAACTTTTGGAATTTTTCTAGTTAAAATATAGCTTGTTAGAATAGCGATAAATGTGGTGAAAAGCATTGCTAGCGTAGCAAATAATAATTTATCATAAACCACGGAAAGTTTATAACAAACAAAAAAAACTATTATTGGAAGATAATCATATAGAAATTTTGATAAACCTTCCGCATTTTTATTTTTATTCATCGCAAGTTAAGTTATTTTTTGCATTCTCACTAACGCTTAGCAATGAAATTCTATAAACCATTCCTGATTTTTGAATCATCTCGTCGTAAACATTGTCTCCAGTTTTAAAATCAGCGGGAATTTCAACGACCCTTATGCCACCGGCAGTCATACCCATCAATGCTCTTTCGATTAATTCATTAAATTTAGTTCCGATATCAAATTTCATGTTAGATTTGTTAATTACTTCGCCACTTTCTATATTCATTAAATCATATTCAATAGTTACTTCGCTACCACAAACAACTTTGTTACCACCAGAGCCTTCACGAATAGTTCTATAAAATAACTTGAGCTTTTTAGCTCCAGAAGCTTCGTCGACAACCCCCTGATCTTCTTTGATTTGCGCGGTAACAGTAGATATTTTTTCAACACTATCTTTGACATTTTCAACCGATTTAACAAAATTTTCTTTTGTAAGGTGATAAGAAATTGCTTGCGGATCTTCTTTAGTTTTATCGAAAATATAATAAACCATGACTGCCATCGCAATGATTTTAACAATTGGCAATTTTAAGAAATTATTGATTGACATAGTCTTTTAAAATTAGTTTTCCTTGGCGAATTAAAGTTAATTCATCATCAACAATTTTAACAATGGTTGATGATAATTTGCTAGTTTTTTTTCCAACAATTAACAAATCAAGATTTTTTAAATTTTTCTTAATCAAACTTGCCGATATACATGGATTCTGGGATGCTTCATTAGCACTCGATACCGCCAAAATGCCGTTATATTTTTCAAATAATTTTTGTACAAAATAGCTATCGATAATTCTAAAGCCAATAAAATTATTATCATTATTATTTAAATTTTTAGCGAGAATTTTTTTTGCAAAATCTGTTGTTTTTAATATTACCGTAATATCTCCCGGCATATATTTTTCAACAATTTCACTCGCTAAATCATTAAAAATAAATAATTTTTTAGCGCTTTCTAAATTTTTTAAAAATATAGCAATTGGCTTGTTTTTATCGCGTTTTTTTAATTTATATAAACCGTCTACAGCCTTTGAGTTTGTTGCATCAACAGCAACTCCATAAACTGTATCTGTGGCAAAACAAATTACTTTTCCTTTTTGTAAAAAATCGATCGCCACATCTACAGCGTTAGATTTTTTTTCATCAATTACTAACATTCTTAGTTTAAAAATTATTTAGTTATTAAGCATTGTCTTTATTGGCTCAAAAGTCTTTCTATGAATTTCACAAATCCCATATTTTTTAATATTTTCTAAGTGATTTTTTGTGCCATATCCATTATGTTTATCAAAACCATAAATTGGAAATTTTTGATGATAATTTAACATTATTTCATCACGATATTCCTTTGCTATTATTGACGCGGAAGCAATTGAATAGCTTATTTGATCACCTTTAATAATTGGTTGAATTTGTAATATTTTATCTTGTAAATCGAATGGCTTAAAATTTCCATCAACTAAAATTATTTCTAAAAATAAATTATATTTTTTACAAAAATCTTGATATGCTCTAAACATTGCCAACTTAGTTGCTTGTAAGATATTTATTTCATCAATTATTTTTTCATCAACAACGCCAATTCCAAATTTACAATTTTTTACTAATTCATCATAAATTTTTTTTCGAATATTTTTTGAAAGTTTTTTTGAATCATTCACCGAATCTAAAAAATTGTTTTTTTCGAGCATTACGCAAGATGCAACAACTGGTCCCGCCAAAGGTCCTCGACCCGCTTCATCAATACCACAAACTAAAGCTGTGTCAAAATTATTTTCTATTAAAAAAGATGGTTGCATTGAATAAAAGTTTTTCTTAGAATTGCGGAAATCATAAAAAAATAATTTTATTAATCATTCAATATTTTAAAAAACATGACTTTTTCCAAAAAAAATCAGAAGCCTTCTAGTTTAAAACTAGTTATCTCTTCTATTATCATAGCTTCAATAGCTGGTGTTGCTTATTTTAGCTATATCAAAAAAAATGAACAAAACGATGGTGAAAAAAAGGAAGCTACCGCTGAAACCGCCAATGAAGTTAAATCAACTGGACTAGATCCAGATAAAGATGTTTCAGATGTTAAAGATGTAGAAGAGGTTGTCGCTAAATGGATCGAGGCAAATCCTCAAGCTATTATAAATTCTGTTCAAAATATGCAGAAAAAAATGATGGAAGAGCAAACTAAAAATGCTCAAAAAAATATTGGCCAAAAAACTAATGAACTATTCAACGATGCGAATTCTCCTCAATTCGCTCCAGAAGGATATGACGTATCGGTTGTTGAGTTTTATGATTACGCCTGCGGTTATTGCAAAAAAGCACAAACTACAGTTGACGAACTCTTAAAATCTGACAGTAAAGTTCGCATTATTTATAAAGACTTCCCAATTCTTGGCGAACCTTCACAAGAAATGTCAAGAGTTTCTATCGCGGTTAACATGATTGCTCCAAGCTCTTTTAGAAAATTTCATGATGCTTTAATGAAAACTAATGAAAGAGGCAAATCTGCTGCCCTTAAAGCTGCAAAATCAGCCGGAGTTGATTCTAAAAAACTTGAAGAAACTTTAAAAACAAAGAAAAGCGAAATTGATAAAATCCTTCAAGATAATGTTGCTCTTGGAAGCTCAATTGGAATCAATGGAACTCCAGCCTTCGTTATTGGAGAAGAGTTAATCCCTGGTGCCATGGAAATCGCATCTTTCAAAGAAAAAATTAACGCTTTAAGAGCGAAATAATTAATACAAATAATCTTTTTTAAAACCCCAAGCTTTTTTAAATAAAAAGCTTGGGGTTTTTTATTAATAACAAATATTCTCTCGTACCTTGGAAATCAACACTTTATCGGACAAACAACAAAAAGTTATAGAACTATTCCTTGAGGGTAAAAACTTATTCATTTCTGGTGGCGCAGGTTGTGGAAAATCTTATTTACTCAATTTCTTAAAGAGAAATTTTGCTAATAATGGCCTTGAAATAACCGCTAGCACAGGTATCGCTTCCGTAAATATTGGAGGCTCGACCATTCACTCTTGGGCGGGCATAGGCTTAGCTAATCAGCCAATTGAACAAATTATTGACAATATTTTTTTACCAAAATTTTCAAAAGTTCGACGCAAAATTATAAAAACAAAAACATTGGCGATCGACGAAATATCAATGATTTCACGCGAAGTTTTAGAAATTTTAGATCATGTTTTTCGTGCCGTAAGGGGCAATGAAAAACCCATGGGCGGAATTCAAATGTTATTTTTTGGAGATTTTTTACAACTTCCTCCAATCAACCGCGACAATAGCTCATCGAATTTTTGCTTTGATTCAAAATCATGGGAAGATCTTAATTTTCACAACATAATTTTAGATAAAATTTTTCGACAATCCGATGAAAAATTTATTAAACTTTTAAATAATTTGCGTTACGGAATAGTTGATTCTGAAGATAAAGAAATTCTTGAATCGCG
>CAMDCJ010000067.1 GCA_945890035.1 Rickettsia typhi | reverse complement strand
TGTGCGATTTTTTTATTTTTTGAAGCAATTGTGGTAACGCTTGGAACCTCCCTAGCAACCTCAACCGCAAAGTTTGGTCCAGATAAAACGACATAGTTTTTATTTTTAGTAATGAGCTCAAAGGAATCGCTTAAAAGACTTAAAGTTTTGTCTTCAAAGCCTTTCGAGCAAATGACAAATCCGCAAGTTTTTTTAAAATTAGTTGTAGAAATTTTTTCAAAAACACTTCTTGCGACATTGCTTGGAACAACTATGAATACAAAATCGACATCGCTTTCAAAATCAGTTCCCGCTTTGATATTTTTGTGCAATTTTAAATTGGGAAAATATTTCGAATTAGAATTTTTTTGATTAATTTCGTTAACAACATCTTTCTCAATTGAATTTAAATAAACGGCACAATTATTGAGCGCTAAATGATTTGAAAGTGCTGTGCCCCATGTTCCGGAGCCGATTACCATAACTTTAGAATGCGTATTTTTCATATCAAAATTTAATATAATTTATAAAAGTTTTTCGATAATAACCACCGCTCCCGATATTGATTTTTCATCGCTAATAGTCAAATGAATAATGTATTTTTTGCAGTTTAGAATTTCTTGAATTTTTGCTTCTTTATTGTTTAAAATTCTAATAAAAGGCTTGCCAAATTTATCATTAAAAATCTCGATATCATTGAAGTCAATTCCGCGACCAATACCAATGCCAAGAGCCTTCGAAAATGCTTCTTTTGAAGCAAATCTTTTAGCAAAAAAATTAATAGCATTTGGTGTTAATTTTTTTTGATCTTTATATCTATTATCAAAATCAATTAATTCATTTTTTGAAAAAATTTTTTCTTTAAAATTTTTATCAAATTTTTTAAGAATTTTTTTTATTCTATCATTTGATATTAAGTCAATTCCAATTCCAATTATCATAAAAAACTAAATAATGTTGCATGTTTTTTTATTAATCATTAAAAATATACAATATGTAAATTTAAAATTTAACTTTATTTTAAAATGTCTAATCAAGCCATTGTGGTGCTAATTGGAAATAACGGAACTATAATCACCAAGCACACTGGAAATGCTGTAATTACAGAGTTTGTTGATAAGCTAACTGATGAAAATAAACCAAATTTAGTAAATTTTTTTAATAATTCCAAGGGTTATAAAATTTATATAATGCTCGATACAATCGATCAAACATATAAGAAAAAAACCTATCCGATGATGCGTAAATTTGACCTTGATCGCATTGCTAAAAGAGATCTGTCGTCAGATGGAGATAAAGAAGGATTAAAAAATTATATCATATTAAAAAATCACAAGCCATCTACTGATTCAAAAAAGAAAAGTATACTTAAAAAAACCGAATCTAGTAAGTCTGAGTGCTTGTTTATAACATCTTCAAAATCTGAAAATATTGCTAATTGGCTAAGTTTTATTTATGAATTACCTAATCGTTTAATCGGAATCTACATGCTTCCAGTTGAATGCTTTAATGTTTTTGTGCAAATTTTAAAACTTGATAATCAGTTGGCGATCCCATCGGTTTTAAAATTAAAAGAAAACAATATTTTTTGCTTAGTCATTCAAACAAAAACTGGGGGCGCCAGGCAAATTGTTTTTTCAAATTCGAGCATTGTTTTTACTCGCGTTGTTAATTATAATTTTGATGAAATTAACTTTGTTGAGAAGTATTCGCAAGATGTTTATAGTACCTTTGAATATTTAAAAAGACTCTACATAGACTTGACTATTCAAGAATTTGAAGTAATAAATATCCTGCCAGAAAAAGCTTCTAGCGAGATAATGCGTTCTAAAAATATTGAACTAAATATTAAGAATTATACCGTTCAAAATACCGCTGATTTATTAAAAATTAAATATTTAAAAATTGAAGATGATTACTTCGATTTGTTGATTAATGATATTTTTGTTAAATCAAAAAAAATCCTAAAATTTTCGAATCAGCGAATAAAGACTGCAGAAAGTTTTTATTTTATACTAAAATCTTCATATTTTCTAAATTTTATCTTAATGGTTTCGCTTTTTTTTGTAATCGGAATGGTCTATGTTGTTAATGAATCCATTTCACAAAAAATTGATAAAGCTCAAGATCAGAAAATTATTGTTCTTAATGAGCTTGCGAAGGTCAAAAAAAATTCTATGCAAGGTTCTTATCAAGAGGGTGATAAAGAGATAAATATCGAGAGGGTTGGAGATATGGGAAGAGTTGAGCAAGGTCTCGGAAGGTTTGATTATGATTTTATAAAAACCTATTCCTTGATGACTTTTGCAAAAGATTTTAATATAAGATTTAAGTCATTTTCTTACGGATTAATATCATTTGATTCTCACAATGCGGTTAATAAAAACGCTGATAAACAGCTTACTTTGCTTGGAACTTTATATAATAAAGATGGCGATATTGAAAATTTATTTACCGAGTTTGATAAATTCGTGGTTCAGATGAAGAAATCATTGCCGGATTACGAAATAAAATATAATGAACTTCCAAGGAATATTGATTTTAATCAAAAATATTACGACTTTCCCGTAGAATTTAGAATTATATCTAAGAAAAATGAAAATTGATAAATTAAAGAAAAAAATCAAATACAGTTTAATTTTAATCGTTGCAACCGCTGTAATTATAGCGTCACTTTTGGCAATGTATTTTTATTTAAATGCTTCTTTTTTAGATCAGTATGATAAAATTGTTATGGATATTGCGGACATAAAAAATAAAACCCAAGAAATAGAAAGAAAGACTCAAGAAAATAAGAAATACATGGAGTTGTGGTCAAAAATTAATACAAATAGAAAATCTTTGGAGGGCATAAAGATTGATGAAATTAATAAATTAATCGCAAATATTTCCGAAAAATATTCAATTTCAGGACCGGTTTTTAGGATAAGTGTACCCGAAAATTATCCGTCTAAAATTTTTCAAAACGAGACTATATCGATAACTTATGCAGTTGCCGAGCTTTCATTTATAGGTTATCATGATGTTAAGGTTCTTCAATTTATTGACGAGCTAATGAAATATTTACATGGTTATCCAATATTAACAAGGCTAGAGTTTTCTAAAGATAGAGATTATGCTGTTAAAGATTATTTTGATATAAGTGCTGGAAAATCCAATGGAGCAATTAAAGGGAGGCTAATATTCTCTTGGTATGTTTATAAAGAGGGCGATCCAAGTAAAAATAAAGAAGCTCCTTCAAATCAAAAATCTACAGAAAATGAGAAGTTATAAAATATTATTTGTTACACTTATATCTTTGATTCAACTATTATTGCTCGAAGAATCTAAATCACAAAATTCTCCAATTCAAAAAAGTATCAATATTGACAAGCTAAAAGATTCTGAAGCTACTCCATTATCTTCCAATTCAATAAAGAAAGCTCTTGACGACATATTCTCTTCGTCAAAATTAAAATCACTGATGTATGATGAAGAGCAGTTTAATAACCTAGAAAAGGCGATCGAGGCCATGAGAAATAACCAATCTTTCGTTCCAGAGGGTGAAGAAGCGCAAAAAGAAAGTGATGAAAATGCTAAAAAACAAGATGAGGAGATTAAGAAGCTCGAGAGCTCTGAGGATAACGTTAAGTCCTATGTATTTTTATCATCAATTATGTACTTTTCTGAAAAACAGTGGTCATTATGGATTAATGACAAAAAATTTATAGCGAGCGCAAACTCAGTTGAAAATGAATTATATTTTAAAAATATTTCGCAAGATAAAGCTACTATTGTATGGAAACTAAGTATCAGTAAATGGAAAATTTTATCTGGCAAAAAATCAGAAGAGTACGCTCCAAAAATTAACGAGAATAACCAAGTAGAAGTTGAATTTACTCTTAAACCAAATCAAACTTTTATATTGGGATTGAACAAGGTTGCTGATGGAAGAACCGTTGACTCTATTAATAGAAAAAAATAATAACCTGATCACCTAGTAAAATTAACTTAAAAATAAGTTAATTTATCTTTAGATTTATTCAAAGACCACTCTTAGGTGTCTTATAGCGTTTCCAATAAAAAATAAAATGAAATCGTATGTCCATTCTACTGAGGCTTTTTGCCGTAAAATTAGCACGACTAACTTTTTTGAAGATTTTTAGCCAAAAATATGAAGCTAATTTGCGATCCTTAAGTGATTTTTTTATTAGAAATCCTTTTAGTTTGAGGTCTTTAAGGGGGATGCTGCTTCCTTACAAAAGCGTTATCCGTATTTATAGCATTATAAAAATTTAATTGAAGAAGGGTCGGTGTAAAATGAAGGTGTTTGGATTTAATTTGTAATTAGAGGTGTTTTTATTTATTAAGTGTTCTGAAGCTCTTCTTGTTTATCATCTTTTGAAGGAACTATTGAATTGTTGGACTTCTTAAGCTTGAATTTCTTGATAGTCGAGCCTTTTTCTTGTAAGTTATTTTGCATAGGCTTGTCCAATGAAGGTAAAGATTCTTCTTTTTTAGGAGGAGCTAATTTTATTGGAGCGCCTTCTAAGTTTGAATTATTAATTTGAGCGCTTGAAGATTTTTTAAATTTAAAAATTTTATTTGGTTTTTTTGTAACTTCGTTTGGTAATTTTAATTCCTTAGAATCTTGATTTATTTGTTCATTTACTTCTTCATTTTTAAGGTCTGCAATAGGTTCTCCAGTTAAAGAATGCTTATCATATTTATTTGATTTTTTTTCGACCAAAAAAATAGTTTCTTCAGGTGCAACTTCCTGACTTTTTTCTTTAGAATTTGGAACAAAGGTTATCTTATTTTTCTTTAATTCAACAGGGCTTGGAGCTTGACTATCTTGGTTTGGTATGGATTTTGGTTCGCTTGTTAAATCTTGAACCGCAACAGCGCTTAAATCATTGTTTTCTAAATCTTTTACATCGGGTGAATTTAAATTTTTGGATATTAAGCTTTGTTGTCCAGTTTTAAATTTAAATTTCTTAGCTTCGGGTTTTGATGTTTGTTGATTAGTAAAAGTTTTTTCTTGAATCGGAATATTATATATAGGTTTTTTATTATTTGGATTATTAGCGGTCAATGCTGGCAAGATTTCATTTTGTTTTGCTATATCATTATTGTAAGTTGACTTAAGTTTGTATTTTGTTTTTGGTTCCTTTGTATCTATAAGCGGGATATCTTGTTGAGCAATTTTAGATGGTGTATAAGTCGGTTCTTTTTTATTAGTATATTTATTTGATAATGGCGGAAGATTTGGATCTTCAAGAACCGAATAAACACTTTGTTGTTCCGGTGTTAACTTTTCATTATCTTGATTTTTTAATATAAAATTTTTTGAGAATTTATTTAATTTTGAATTACTAATTTTATTTTGATTTAAAGCTAGTGGCAGGGTTTCCTGATCATTTGCAGAAGGAGAGTTTTTTGCAACTAATGGAGCCATTCTGGATGCGTAATCTAAAAATGATTCTAAAACACCTTGGAAGCCTTTATTTTCTTGACTTCTGGCGATTAAAAATGCATCAGCAATTTGGCTTTTTAAGACCAAAATATCCATATTTTTTATTAAATCACCATTCTCAATTATTTGTTCTAAACATTTTATGCATTTTGATGTGGTAGCATGAATTAAAGCACTTTCATTTAATGAGTTAAGTAAGTTAGCTTTGGCACCATTTTTTAAAAGAATTTCAACAATTTCTCCGTTACCATTTAATGAAGCTCTCATCAATGGGGTCCAACCTTCATTATCGATAATATTAACATTCGCGCCATTATCAATTAATGTTTTTACGATTTCGAAATTTCCTTCGCGACAAGCGATGTGAAGCGATGTGGCGCCACCTTTATTGCGTTGATTAATAACTAAAGCGCCTGCTTTGCTAAAAAATTTTACGCCGTCAACATCGTTGTTGGCAGTTGCGGACATTAGTGTTGAGATTCCAGCAAACTGTTCAGTAGAAGAGTTGTAAAGGCTTTCTATTTGAGCCCAAATTTTATCACTATATGCAAAAAATAACAGAATTACAACTGAAGCAATTATCAGTTTTTTTCTAAAAATACCAAAAGAAGATTGGCTTTCAGGCTCTAAATGAGTATCTTGCAATGGATTTTGAATTTTTATGTTTTCTGTTCGCATTATTTTTATGAAAATTATATACCTAAAAATTATAGTATTAAAATTATTAATCAGTAAAAAGTTTTACATTGTCTCAAAATAATTTCTAAATATTTTATTTAGAAAAATTATTATATTATTTTAATTTAAAATCACTTTATTTCCAGCGATTATTCAAATCGTCTATATAATATCTTTTTTGAGGATTGTAAGTTTTTTCAATCCAAGTTTTGGCACCATTTTTTAGCAAATATTGCACTACTAATTCTTTGCGATGGCGATATGCAATTGATAAGGCCGTAAAGCCATCATCATCCATATCATTTATGTTTAAATTGTTCTTTACCAATAAATCTACCGCCGGCAAAAAACCAACTCGCGAAGCGTGCATTAAATAACTTCTTCCAAAAGCATCTTTATATTTCAAATCCGCATTATTTTTTTCTAGCAATTCTAACGCTTGAAAATCAACTAATTCGATAGCAATTGAAACCGGAGTATGGCCAAGTTTATTTGGAAGATTTGGGTCGGCACCCTTGGATAAAACCGACGAAATAACCGAATATTTTTTCATAAAAATCGCATAGGTTAAAATTGTGTCACCTTGATCGTTTTTAATATTGGGATTTAAAACATATTTGAAGGCCTCGTTAAAATAAGAAATACTTCCCATTGAGATGGCTGAAAACATCACATCGATATATTCTTTTGGAGTATAAATAAAAGGAATATGAAAATTATCGGGAGTTCGCGTTCGATTTAAAATTGGTAAAGGCGGTAATTCTTCAATTGCAAAAGGCGCTAATTCTTTTCTTTTTGGAATAATTTTTTCTTCATTATCAAAATCTTCTACCGCAGAATCTTCATTCGCAATCAAATCTGACAAATAAAATTTTTTTAATTCTTCAAACTTTTTTATTTTTTCTTGTTGTTTTTTAGCGTTTAAATTAATGCTCTCTTTCCTTTCTAACTCTGAGCGCAAGATGCTTTTTTTGATTTTATTTTTTGCATTAGATGGAGATTCTATTTTAGGTTCATTTTCTAAATTATTTGGATCTTCAATTTCTTGTAAATCATCAACATTATCCTTATCAACTTCATCTTCCTTTAACTCTGTTGGAGTAATTTTTTTGTTAATTTTTTTGGATTTATTTTTAATAATTTGCCTTTTTTTAACAGGCTTCTTAACAGATTTTTTTGATAAGTTTGTTGTGTTTTTCTTCGCTATTTTTTTAATATTTTCTTGAGTTTTTAAAGCAACTTCTATTGGAGCTTCCTTTGAAACTTCTGTTGGAATTTTTAAATCTTGAGGATTTTTTTCTTCAACTTTAGTTATGGTGTCAATTAAATTAGATTTCGGAGTATCTTTCTTTGGTTCAGGAGTTGGTTTTTCAATATTATCTAGGCCCAAAGATTCTATATCAACATTTGCTTGAACTAATTTTTCTATGCCAGAAATATTATTCTGAGCTTGCGATTGTTGATAGCAAACAATAATTGAAATTAGAAATATAAAAAATTTTATCATCAGAATTTTTACAAATCGAAAATGGTTAATATTTTATTCAACAGGATCAAAGCCTGATTTTTTAGATAATGGATGACACTTTAAAATTCTTAAAAAACCTAAATAAATTCCTTTTATTAAACCCTTTTTTTCAATTGCTTCAATCATATAATTTGAACATGATGGAGCGAATCTACAATTATAGGATCCTAGAAAAAAAGTTAAAAATCTTTGATAGAATTTTATTAATAAAATTGCCAATTTTTTTAATATTTTAA
>CAMDCJ010000066.1 GCA_945890035.1 Rickettsia typhi | reverse complement strand
CAATAATATAGTTTTTTTCATAATTTTTTTAGAATTTTTTAAGAATTAATTTATAGTAGTAATCTTAACAAAAATTTTAATTTGATATTTTTAATTTATCAAGGGCAATATAAACAATTTTTTTCAAAATTTATTTTATGAAGCAGAATTTTCTTTTCGATAAATAAGTAGAATGCTGACCGCCAGATATATTAAACTGATTAACCATGTTGATTCGAATACCGACATTAACCCCGAAGAGCCGAGCGAGAAGGAAATTGATGATGTTATAAAAACAATTAATCCGAAAATAATTCCGATGAAAACCTTAATCTGTGACTTCCGATTACGAATACTACAAATTCCAAAATATGATGCGAAAAAAATCATTGCCACGAATAGCAAAACTTGATTTAATTGACCATTAAAATACATCTTAAATTTATTAGAATTTAAGCCCGAGGCATCAAGTTCTTTAATTAATTTTGGTAATTCAGAAATCAAATAAAACTGCGCTGAATCAAAATTATTAATTATCTTTTTTTTAATAAAATTTTCTTCCAGATCAGTTGCTATTTCTATATTTTCTACATTATGATTTATTAGCGCCTCATCATTTACAATCGCTTTCTGCAATATCCATTTATGATTTTCCAAAAACATTCTTTTGGCATCAATTTTTTTATAAAAAATATTTTGTGAATCAAAAAACCACAAACTTACATTAGAAAATTCTGCGCTATTTTTATAAATTTTTCGCGCAATTATTATAATGTCCTCATCTTCTTTATAAAAATTTTTTTGACGAAACCAAGCTCCCGAAGAGGGCTCGATTGCTTCTCGCATTTCCGCTTTGATATATTTGGCTTCGATTTGATAAAATTTTTTCGAGGAAGCTATCTCGATAAAATTAAAAATTGTAATCCAAAAAATCCCAAGAAACAAAGCCGATAAAGCGACGGGTACGGATATTTTCCAAATCGAATATCCGCAAGTGCGAATAATTGTTAATTCACTTTTGATTGAAAGTTGATAAAAAGTTAATATCGCAGAAATCAAAACTACCGAAGCAATTATCGAAGTTAAAGATTGCGGAACTTTTAAAATAGCCAAAATAAAAACCAATGAAACGCCAACTTCCGAATCTTTAATTCTTTCAAATATATCTATAACATTAATTAAAAAAAACATCGCCGAGAAGCCAAGAGCAACTAATGAGAAGTTTTTTAAAAATGATTTTACTAGATAATAATTAATTTTATTTATCATTTTTCAAGCCCGAGTTAAAAATCAATGGCACTAGCCCAAAAATTAAAAATGCAAAATTTATTAAATATGGTAAAAATACAAGAGAGCTTGAATTTTCGCTCAATCTGTAACTAAAAATAAGTGAAATTATATAAATTAAACACCAAATTAAAATTAAAATTAAATTAAAGAAATTTCCTCTTCTAGAAATTTTTATTCTCAAAATTGACGAACAAATGATTATTGCAAAAATGAATGAAATCAAGGAGTCGTTGACTCTTTTATGTATCTCTGAATTATTTTTTTCTAAATCTCTTGGCGACAAATTTTCGTCTGGATAAATTAGCTCATTTATGAAGCGCTCATTCGGCTTCCATTTGTAATCAAAAGACTCGCGATTTTTATCATTTAAGTTAAAAATATATTCATCAAATCTTAATATTTCGCTTTTTTGTGATTCTAAATTATATCTCTGCAATGTTCCATTTCTAAGCTTCAGAAGAACAGAATCATTTTTGGCGATTAAATTTCCAAACTCAGCAGTTAAAGTAATTGCATAATCTTTTTGTCTTTGATCATTTATCAATATTCCATAAAGATTATTTTTTTCATCACGATTTTTTGTGTAAATAGTGATTTGATGAAGATTTTCAAAGGTTTGCGGGGTAAATGAAATATTGGTATAATTTTCTTGGATATCGTGTCGAGAAATTCTTAATTGCTTATTTGCAAGTGGCATTAAATAAAAAGATAAAAAATATGTAAATAATGTTAGAATTAATCCAAAGAAAATGATTGGTTGCGCAATTTTTAAATTTGATAAACCACAATTTTTTAAAATTGTTATTTCATTATTTTGCAGAAGTTTATTTAGAGAGAGTAGTATTGCGATAAAAAAGGAAATTGGCAAAAGGTAAATCAAAATCCACGGCAAAATCAAAATAAATAAGTAAAAAAAATCTAGAATTTTTATGCCATTTTCTGTAACAAAACTAATGAATGGTATCGCTCTACTAAACCATATCAAAATAATTAAAATCAATGTTATTCCAAGCCAGTTAATAAGAGATGTGCGAAAGAGATATGCTTGATAAATCATTAGAATCTTGTTGAATTTAAATATAATAAAATACTAAAATATTTAACAAATTTAACAATTATTTTTTTATAGAATTTAAATGATGATGAAAATAAAAATTTTTTTAAATGGCGAATTACTTGAAATTGAGAGTGGATTAAGCATTTCTCAGCTTCTTATAGATTTTGAAATCGATCCTAATAAAATAGCTATCGAGAAGGATTTAGAAATCATTAATCCACAAGATTTTAATAAAATAATTTTAACCGAAAATTCTAAAATCGAAATTGTTCATTTTATTGGTGGCGGTTAAAAGATCAAAATCTGTTTTCAACTCTACGCTATCATGATCAAAAGGTTCAACTGTCTCCATTATAGCATTTCCATAAATAAAGGCTAAATTAAGCAAAATATTTTTGAGGTAAATTTTGCCATGTGCGTTATATAATAAAAATTTAATGCAAAAACCTTGTTGATAAAATTGAAAATGTTTGAAGCTTAAGACTCCTGCTAATGTTTTTTTAACACTGGAATTGTAAATGTGGTTGTACTAGACAACTGAAGCCTTCAACTTTTGCGTTTGCTCACACAATTGACTAGATAATGGTGAAGCCACAGCGCCTCCAGGTGATGAAGGTAACTCAACATCTTGATGTTGTTGATCGCCTCCAAAATCCCACTCTCTTCGCGAATCAGTGGCAACCACGCCCAAAATATTTCTAGCTGGATCAGTAATTAACCAACGAACAGGCTTCCTAATGGCACCTCCAACAACCGCAGAAATAGTTTGGGGTAATACACTTGAAATAAAAGTTGCCGGACCGGGTATTTTAGTTGGGACCTTTTCTGAATTTAATATTTCAGCAGCTTTAGAAAAAGCAGCCGCAAGACCCAAGTTAAAAATTATAAGTGGCACAAAAAATGAGACCCCAAAATAAATATTTCCGGCACCTTTTACTGAAGGAGGTTTTGCAGATCTAGCAATTCTGGTCGGCGACATAACTACTCCCTAAAGTTAATAAATTGCAAAGGTATATCAAAATTTGTAGAACGAATAACGTTCATCGCGTCTTGTAAATCGTCGCGCTTTTTGCCGTCAATTCTGACTTCATCAGCCTTAATTGAAGCTTGGACTTTAAGTTTTAAATCTTTTATTTGCTTTATTATTTTTTTAGCAATTTCTTGCTCAATACCGTTTTTAAGCTTTATCTCTTGCTTAAGCGTAGTTCCACCAGCTTTTTGAGGCTCACAAAATTCAAGAGCCTTAACATCAATTCCACGCTTTGTGGCAAAAACTTTTAGAGAATCTCGCACCGCTTCAAGCTTATATTCACTATCGGCACTAATGTTAATAATATTTTCTTTGGCTTTTAATTCGACGCTAAAAACTGCACCTTTAAAATCATAACGATTTGTTAGCTCGCGAAGCACAGAATTAACTGCGTTATCAATTTCTTGAATATTTATTTTGGAAACTATATCGAAACTCGGCATAATATTAAAAAATTAAATTTTATCTAATCCGTTTTTTAAATCATTTATTAAATCGTCAACACTTTCTAAACCAACCGAAAGCCTACACATTGTTTCATTTATACCAATCTTTTTTTGATCTTCAAGTGAAATATTTGAGTGAGTCGTGGTTGATGGATGCGTGATTAACGATTTCGCATCACCCAAATTATTTGAAATATCAATGATTTGAAGCGCATTCATAAAGTTAAAACATGTTTTTTTATTGCCGATGGTTTCAAGTGCAATCATCGTTCCACCATTTTTCATTTGCTTTTGAGCAATGTTAAATTGTTTATGAGATTTTAATTCCGGATAATAAACTTTTTGTATTTTCGAATGACCTTCGAGAAATTCGGCAATTTTTTTAGCATTAGCACAATGCCTTTCCATGCGCATTTCGTAGGTCTCCAAAGCTTTAAAAATTATCCACGCATTGAACGAACTAAGTGCTGGACCAGTGTGACGATGAAATGGCAATAAAGTTTCTTTAATAAAATTTTGCGAACCCAAAACAGCTCCACCAAGCGTTCTGCCCTGCCCGTCAAAATGCTTTGTGGTTGAATGAACCACGACATCAGCGCCAAAATCAAAAGCGCTTTGCGAATAAGATGAGGCGAAAATATTGTCAACAATAAGACAAGCGCCATGCTTTTTGGCTAGATCCGCAACAAATTTTATATCAATAATTTCTAAATTTGGATTGGCTGGAGTTTCAATAAAAACTACTTTAGTGTTTTTTTTGAAAGCACTTTTCCACTCTTCTTGATTAGTGCCATCAACTAGAGTGACTTCAATTCCGTAATTCGGTAAAATTTTCGTAGCAATATGAAAACACGAACCAAACAAAACTCGTGAAGCAATAAAATGGTCGCCCGCTTTGATTTGGCACATTATCGAAGCAAAAACCGCCGCCATACCTGAAGCCATAACACAAGCCGATTCGCAACCTTCAAGCAACGCCAATCTATCTTCAAGCATTTTCAGCGAAGGATTAACATAGCGCGAATAAACATATCCGGGATCCTCGCCATTGAAGCGACTTTCGGCAATTTCTGCAGAATTATAACAAAAGCCCGAATTTAAATAAATTGCTTCGGAAGTTTCGCCAAAATTGCTTCTTAAAGATCCTCCGCGAATCATTTTGGTTTCAGTTTTAAGCTTTGAAAAATCTAGATTTTTATTTTTATAATTCATTATTCGTTGGCAAATACAATTATTTGAAATATTTTAAGTTGCCTTAACAAAATATTTAAATAATTTGTTTTTTGCAAGAAATATAAATATCATTAAAAGCAAGAAAGTTTTTTAAAAAAAAATTTAAAAATTATGTCTAAAAAATATTCCAAAATTAATGAATTACTTTTGACTTTCTTTTATTGCGGAAAGGCAAAAAAAGCCCCCGGAACCGTTGGAACCGTTGGTGCATTAATATTTTGGCTTTTTACAAATGATTATTTTGTTAACAATAATTATTCCGCAATTTTTCAATATTCATTTTGGTTTATTTTAACTTTGGCGCTTTGTATTTATGCATTTTACGAAATTCCTAATTATCACTTAGTCATAAATTCCAAAGACATTGACCAAAAATCAATCGTTATCGACGAGGCGGTTGGAATTTTTATCGCTCTTGAAATTTTTAATTTTTTGGCGCAAGAAATTTACATTCTTAGTCAAGGCAAATTTATGATTTATACTTTTTTGTGCTTTCTTTTATTTAGATTTTTTGATATAAAAAAACCTTCAATAATCGGCGTTTGCGACCGTAAAATGAAAAACTCTTTTGGCGTCATGTTTGATGATATAATTTGCGGAATCGTTGCCGGAGTAATCACCTTAATTATTTACAAACTTACCGTTAACTCAAAATTCTTTGAATTAATCAATTGTTAAAATAAAATTTTAACAATTATTAAAATTTTATAATCGAGAAATTGACTTTGTGAAATTTTTAAAATAATCTTTGGAAAAGAAAATTATTAATTGGTTTCAAATAACAATAATACAATGATCGAATTTTTTAATAGCCAAATCTTGCCAATCATTATGATAGTTTTGCCAATAATCGGCAAAGTTTTATTAATAATATTACCACTCCTTGGTGCCGTAGCTTATTTAACGCTAATGGAACGCAAAGTTATTGCTTCAATGCAATTGCGCTCAGGTCCTGCGGTTGTTGGTCCATTCGGACTTCTTCAACCTTTAGCAGATGGCTTAAAACTGATGCTAAAAGAAGTTATTTTGCCAAACAAATCCAATAAAGTTTTATTTTTAATTGCCCCAATTATAACCTTCGTGCTTGCTTTAATTGGCTGGGCAGTGATTCCTTTTTCAGAAACTTTTGTTGTCGCCAATTTGAATGTTGGAGTAACTTATTTACTTGCGAGCTCATCTCTTGGAGTCTACGGCATCATCATTTCAGGCTGGGCCTCAAATTCAAAATATGCCTTTCTCGGCGCCATTCGCTCTTCAGCTCAAATGATTTCTTACGAAGTCTCAATCGGCTTAATCATTATTTCCGTCGTTCTTTGCGCTGGCTCACTAAATCTTTCCGAAATAGTTTTATCGCAAAAAGATCAGTGGTATATTTTGCCGATGTTTCCGATGTTCTTATTATTCTTTATTTCCGCTTTAGCTGAAACAAATCGTCATCCTTTTGATCTTCCCGAAGCAGAATCTGAGCTAGTTGCCGGCTATAATGTTGAATATAGTTCAATGCCATTTTCAATGTTTTTCTTGGGCGAATACGCCAATATGATTTTAATTTCCGCCTTCGCTTCAATCTTGTTTTTAGGCGGTTGGCTTCCGCCTTTTGATTGCGCTTTTTGCAACGCAATTCCCGGATTTGTTTGGCTTTGCGCTAAAATTTTTGTATTATTATTTTGCTTTATTTGGGTGCGCGCAACTTTGCCTCGTTATCGCTATGATCAATTGATGCGCTTGGGCTGGAAGGTTTTCTTACCCCTTTCATTAATTTGGGTTGTTGGCACCGCCAGTTTTATAGTTTTTGTTAAATAAATATTTAAAAAATGCAAATTTTTAAACAAGCTTATTCATTTTTATTAAAAGAAATTTTTCTCGGACATTTATTGACTTTGCGCTATATGTTTAAGAAAAAATTCACCCTAAATTATCCCTACGAAAAAGGTCCGATTAGCCCAAGATTTCGTGGCGAGCACGCTCTGCGTCGTTACGCAAATGGCGAAGAGCGTTGCATCGCTTGTAAATTATGTGAAGCGGTTTGCCCAGCTCAAGCCATCACCATCGAAGCCGAAGAGCGCGGTGACGGTAGTCGTCGCACTACAAAATATGATATCGATATGATGAAATGTATTTATTGCGGATTGTGCCAAGAAGCCTGCCCCGTTGATGCGATAGTCGAGAGCCCGAATTTTGAATTTTCAACCGAAACGCGTGAAGAACTTTATTACAACAAGGAAAAGCTTTTGGCGAATGGCGATCGCTACGAATACGCTTTACAAAAAAATATTAATAGCGATGTTGAATATCGTTAATAAATACTTAAAAAAACTTTAAATAAAAACAACAAATATTACGCAATTTGCTAATTTTTATTTTGACTAAAATTTTTTATAAAATAACATTATTGAACTAGAGTTTCAAACGAATGAACAACATTTTTAAATAAAATTTCAATGAATTTTACACTTTATCTTTTTTACATATTTTCATTTGTCTTAATATCTTCATCGCTTGTGGTTGTAAGCACGCGAAACATGGTTATTGCGGTAATTTTTTTAATTTTAGCCTTTTTTAATGTCGCGGGCTTGTTCGTTTTGCTCGGTGCCGAATATTTAGCAATGCTTCTCGTGGTGGTTTATGTCGGCGCCATCGCCGTGCTATTTTTATTCGTCGTCATGATGCTCAATGTTGATGCTGAATTCAAAGAAAATGTGAATCGCAAAAAGCCACTGATAACAATGCTCGTGGTTATTTTATTTTGCGAAATATTTCTAATTACCAAATTTTCTACCGTCAATCATGCCGAAATAACCGCCAAATACCCTACTCCAACCGATGTTCATAACACTAAGGCTATCGGCAAAAT
>CAMDCJ010000065.1 GCA_945890035.1 Rickettsia typhi | reverse complement strand
GGCACGACCAAACACCACTAAGTCAAGAAGTGAATTTGAACCTAAGCGATTAGCGCCGTGAACTGAAACACAACCCGCTTCGCCAATTGCCATCAATCCTTGTACCACTTCAGTTTTGCCGTTTTTGATATTTAAAACTTCAGCTTTATAATTGGTTGGAATTCCGCCCATATTATAGTGAACAGTTGGTAAAACTGGAATTGGTTGTTTTGTAACATCGACTCCGGCAAAGACTTTGGCGGTATCAGAAATTCCTGGTAATCTTTCGTGGAGAACTTTTGGATCGAGATGATTTAAATGAAGATAAATGTGATCTTTATTTGGTCCAACACCTCTTCCAGCAAGAATTTCCATGGTCATAGCTCGCGAAACGACATCGCGACTTGCCAAATCTTTGGCGTTTGGAGCATAACGCTCCATAAATCTTTCGCCTTCTGAGTTAACTAAATAACCACCTTCGCCCCGAGCTCCTTCGGTAATTAAGCAACCCGAACCATAAACACCCGTTGGATGAAATTGCACAAACTCCATATCTTGAAGTGGGAGTCCAGCGCGTAAAACCATACCATTGCCATCTCCAGTGCAAGTATGCGCCGAAGTTGCTGAGAAATAAGCGCGACCATATCCACCCGTCGCTAAAATAACTAAGTGAGCTTTGAAACGATGAATTGTGCCGTCGACCATTGATAAAGCTATAACGCCACGACAAACTCCATTTTCCATAATCAAATCGAGTGCAAAATATTCAATAAAAAATTGCGCGTTATGTTTTAAAGATTGTTGATAAAGAGTGTGAAGAATAGCGTGACCAGTTCTATCGGCCGCCGCGCAAGTTCTTTGGGCTGGACCGCCTTCACCATATTTTTGTGTCATGCCACCAAAAGGGCGTTGATAAATTTTACCATCTTTAGTGCGAGAAAAAGGAACTCCGTAATGCTCAAGTTCAATAATTGCATCGGGCGCTTCTTTGCACATATATTCGATGGCGTCTTGATCGCCAAGCCAATCCGAACCTTTGATGGTGTCATACATATGCCAGCGCCAGTCATCTTCACCCATATTGCCAAGTGCTGCCGAGATTCCGCCTTGAGCTGCTACGGTGTGTGAACGAGTTGGAAAAACTTTAGAAATACAAGCGGTATTTAAACCTTTTTGGGCCATACCAAATGTAGCGCGAAGACCAGCTCCACCTGCGCCTACAACGATAACATCAAATTCGTGATCGGTAATTGAATAATTTGCAATTTTTGTATCGGACATTTTAAAATTTTGTTAAATTTAATTAATCAAATGAAGTTTAAGAATCGCAATAATAACCGCCGTTGCTGTTGTTATTGAAATAAAGTTAATCAACATAATATAAAAATGAACTTTGGCTTTATTGGTTACGTAATCTTCGATGATTACTCTCATGCCAAGGGAGCCATGATAAAATGATGTTGAAAAAAGTAAAATCGCCATAAAAGCGTTAAAAGGATAAGCGAAAAAAACTGGTAAATATCCTTCGGGATCAAGAGCGATTTCGACTATAGACAAGACCAACCAAATGATTAATGGAATCAAAGCAACTGCAGAAACTCTTTGAGAAAGCCAATGATGAAACCCAGTTTTAGTTGATGGAGCAATTTCAATTTTTTTCATAATTTAAAATATTTTCAAATAAATAGTTGTGGCAATTGTCGCAATGGTTAAAAGCAAAGAAGTTATGATAACTAAGTAGCTGTTTAATTTAGCTTTTTTCAAATCAAAGCCTTTGCCGATATCCCAAAATAAATGGCGAATGCCGTTGCAAAAATGGTAATATAGTGAAAAAGTTATAGCAATAATTGCGCCATAAAAAAGGGTGTTAATTATTGTCATTGTAAGGCATTCACAATTTTCTTTTTCAGAAATTGAGCCAATATTATAAGTATAATAAACTATGAACCATGCGATGGCGAGTATTGAAAAATAAAGTGCCACGCCAGTTAAGCGATGCATAATTGAAGTTAATGATGAGATGTTCCAGCGATATATTTGTAGGTGCGGTGAAGTTGGTCTAGTATTTATTTTATGGTCTGACATTTTAAAAAAAGTTAATTTATAAAATTTGCTTACTTCCAATTTATATTCTTAATTGATTCTTACAACAAAAAAATAAATAATTTATAAAAAATTTTAACAAAATTTATAAATTTTAAATGAAAAATCAGCAAAATTTTCAAAAAATATTATTTGGAATTGGTTCAAATCTTGGTGATAAAAATTTAAATATTTCAAATGCGATCGATAAACTCCAAAATTATTTATTTCTAAAAAATATTAAAATTTCAACAATTTATAAAAATCCGGCAATGCTTCCACCTCAAGCTCCAATTGAGTGGAATAAAGAATTTTATAACATTGCAATTTCAGCCGATATTGATTTAAAAATTTTTGATCCATTAAAAATTCTTGGGACGATTAAAAAAATTGAAAAAGAGCTTGGGCGCAAAGATTCTGAAAGATGGGCGCCACGAGAAATTGACATTGATATTTTGTTAATCGATGAGATTTTTTTTGAAGAAAAAAATATATTAACAATTCCGCATGAAGGCTTATTTAAGAGAGATTTTTTTTATAAAACTGTCGAGGAAATTGAATCTAAATTATTAGAAAAAGTTCGTCAAAAAATTATAAATTAGCATTTTTAATATCAGCTTCGACCATCATTTTTACTAAATCTTTAAATTTAACTTTAGGCTCCCAGCCCAGCTTTTCCTTGGCTTTAGAAGGATCTCCAATTAATAAATCAACTTCGGCGGGACGAAAATATTTTTGATCAATTTCAACATATTTTTGCCAATCTAAACCAACAATTCCAAAGGCTTCTTCAAGAAATTCTCGCACCGAGTGAGTTTCTCCCGTGGCGATAACATAATCGTCAGGTGCGGGCTGTTGAAGCATGAGCCACATGGCTTCGACATAATCACCAGCGAAGCCCCAATCGCGTTTGGCATCAAGATTGCCAAGCTGAATTTTATCAATTTTTTTGGCTAAAATTTCAGCAATTCCGCAAGTAATTTTGCGTGTTACAAAAGTTTGTCCGCGTCGCGGGGATTCGTGATTAAAAAGAATTCCGCTACAAGCAAAAATTCCGTAGCTTTCACGATAATTAACCGTAAGCCAATGGCTATAAAGTTTAGCGCAACCATAAGGGCTTCTAGGATAAAATGGTGTTGATTCATTTTGCGGGACCGCTTGAACTTTACCAAACATTTCACTTGAAGAAGCTTGATAAAATTTAGTTTTGATGCGCGTGTCGCGAATGGCATCGAGAATTCGACAAGTGCCAATCGCGTCAATGTCAGAGCTATATTCTGGAATGTCAAAACTTACTTTGACATGGCTTTGTGCTCCTAAATTATAAATTTCATCTGGAGTAGTTTTTTCAATAATACGACATAGCGAAGAGCTGTCGCCAAGATCGCCATAATGTAAAAAAAGTTTTTGATTATAAAGTTTTTTGTCGTTGTAAAGATGATCAATTCGCGAAGTGTTGAAAGAGCTTGAGCGACGAATTACGCCATGAACTTCGTAACCTTTATTTAACAAAAATTCAGTTAAATATGAACCATCTTGACCTGTGATTCCAGTAATTAAAGCCTTTTTCATCAGTGATTTAATTTTGTTAAAAGAGTTTAATTGAAATGGCTTTGTGAGTTAATTTTTAAATGGTCGGGGCGGAGAGATTCGAACTCCCGACCCTCTGGTCCCAAACCAGATGCGCTAGCCAGACTGCGCTACGCCCCGAGGATATTTAAAATAAAAACTAAAAAATTAATTTTTTTTGCAAAATCAATTATTTAAAAAAATATTTGATTTAGAAAAATAAATAATTAGTTTTTTAGAAATTATTTACCCAATAAAATATTAATCACCATAAAAAGTCAACCATGAAATTTACATTCCTAAAAATTTTCCTTACATTATCCATAGTTTTTCTAAGTTTTTTTGCCAAAAAAGCCCAAGCTTGGAGCGGTTATGATTACGAAACCAAAACCGAAATTGATATAGGTCAAGGTAACTTAGTTCGCGAAGGCAGTCTTGTTGAATTTTACGATTCCAAAGATGATAATTTCCACAGCGCAAAAATTAATTTTATGCAAGCAAGTGCTGGCGGAGTTGAGATTAACGTTCTCGACCTTGATACAAAAAAAGAACGAAATTTTGTAATGTATTAAATATTTTTTAAAAATTGTTTAATAAAATTTCCTTACACTTGTATTTAAACATTAAACTTTCTATTTAACTTTATAGAAAATTTTTTTTAAAAAAATCAGCACAAAATATATGAATATCGAAAAATTTACTGAAAAATCACAAACGATTTTAGCAAACGCGCAAACCTTGGCACTTGGTTCTTCACATCAAAAATTATTACCCGAGCATTTGCTTCAAGCCATGATTGATGACGAAGATTCTTTAGTGCAAAAAATTATCGGTTTATGCGATGGCAATTTTGAAATTTTAAGAGCCGAAATTAGTCAATCTTTAAGCAAAATTTCACGAGTTGATGGAAGTGGGGCGTCATCAATATCAATGTCGCAAGAGTTAGCGAAAATTATAATGCTTGCCGAAAAATTAGCGCAAAAAAATCAAGATCAATTTGTTTCGATTGAAATTTTATTACAAGCAATTTTAGAAGAAGAAAATAATCAAGGCGCTTTGGCTTTAAAAGTCGCCGGAGTCACTATTCAGGCTCTTAGAAACGCAATTCAAACAATTCGTGCTGGCAAAAAAGCCACTTCATCTTCATCGGAAAACACTTATCGTTCTTTAGAAAAATACGCTCAAGATTTAACCAAAAAAGCCCGCGACGGCAAGATTGATCCCGTCATCGGTCGTGACGAAGAAATTCGTCGAGCCATGCAAGTTTTATCGCGACGCACTAAAAATAATCCAGTTTTAATCGGACAACCCGGAGTCGGCAAAACCGCGATTGTCGAGGGCTTGGCGGTGCGCATGATCAATGGCGATGTTCCCGAGAGTTTAAGAAATAAAAAATTAATGGCGCTTGATATGGGCGCTTTAATTGCCGGCGCCAAATTTCGTGGAGAATTTGAAGAAAGATTGAAAGCGGTTTTAAATGAAATCGAAAATAATGATGACATCGTTTTATTTATTGATGAGCTTCATTTGTTGGTCGGAGCTGGCAAAACTGATGGCGCGATGGACGCTTCCAATCTTTTAAAACCAGCCTTAGCGCGCGGGACTCTTCATTGCATCGGTGCCACAACTCTTGATGAATATCGTAAATATATTGAAAAAGATCCGGCTTTAGCACGAAGATTTCAAGCGGTTTACACCGAAGAGCCAACGGTCGAAGACACTATTTCAATCTTGCGTGGCATTAAAGAAAAATATGAAGTTCATCACGGAATAAAAATTAAAGATTCGGCTTTGATTGCGGCCGCAACGCTTTCAAATCGTTATATCACTGATCGTTTTTTGCCCGACAAAGCCATCGATTTAGTTGATGAAGCGGCGAGTGCTTTGAAAATCGAACTCGATTCTAAACCAACCGAACTTGATGAAATCGATCGTAAAATTATTCAACTAAAAATCGAAAGTGAAGCGTTAAAAAGAGAAGAAGATAATTCTTCGAAAGAACGATTGAAAAAAATCTGGGGAGAATTACTAACTCTTGAAAAAAAATCCACGGAAATGTCGAGTTTGTGGCAAGCTGAAAAAATGAAAAGAGTAAAAATTAACGAATTAAAAAGTAACATTGAAAATGCTAAATTTGAACTTGAAAAAGCGCAAAGAGAAGGCAATTTAGCTAAGGCGGGCGAAATTACTTATGGCAAAATTCCTGAACTTCAAAATGAATTATTGAAACTTGAATCTTCATCGAGCGACAATATTTTGCGTGAGGCGGTTTCGGAAGATGACATCGCCAATATTATCGCTAAAATCACCGGAATTCCGCTCGATAAAATTATTTCGGGCGAGAAAGAAAAGCTTTTAAAAATGGAAGATTTGTTGCGTAAAAGAGTGGTCGGACAAGATTACGCTTTAACGGCAATTTCAAATGCGGTTAGACGCGCAAGGGCAGGGCTTCAAGATGCTAAACGCCCAATTGGTTCATTTTTATTTTTAGGGCCAACGGGAGTCGGCAAAACTGAAGTTTCTAAGGCGCTCGCCGAATTTATTTTTGACGATGAAAGCGCTTTGCTTCGCATCGACATGAGTGAATTTATGGAAAAGCATGCGGTATCAAGGCTTATCGGCGCTCCTCCTGGATATGTTGGTTATGAACAAGGTGGAGTTTTGACCGAAGCGGTGCGCCGTCGTCCCTATCAAGTAATTTTATTTGATGAAGTTGAAAAAGCGCATCACGATGTTTTCAATATTTTACTCCAAGTGCTTGATGATGGCAGGCTCACTGACTCGCACGGCAATATCGTCAATTTCACGAATACAATTATTATTTTAACTTCCAATTTGGGTTCACAATTTTTGACTGAAATTGATGAAGATGATGAGGATTTAAATAATAAAATTCAGTCTCAAGAAAAGGCGATGGAAGTCGTGAAGTCGCATTTTAGGCCTGAATTTTTAAATCGCCTTGATGAAATTATTATGTTTAATAAATTAAATCGTAGCGATATGGATTTGATTGTCGATGTTCAAGTTTCTAAGCTTGCGATGCGATTATCAAATCGCAATATTTCTCTTACGCTTGATGAAAATGCTCGACATTATTTAGCTTCAAGAGGCTATGATTCGCAATATGGTGCGCGACCTCTAAAACGTGTAATTCAACGCGAAATTGAAAATATTTTAGCCGAAAAAATTCTGCGTGGACAGCTTGTTGACGGACAAAATATTAAATTAAGTTATGAAAATGAGGCTTTGGGATTTAAGGTTGAGAATAGTCTTATTGTGGTTTGATTTGGCTATATTTTAAAATCAAATAATTGAATATTTTTGATTGTTGCTTCGTAAAAATATATAAGTTTATAGACTCGTAAATCTTAATGGTTCATAAGTTACCTCGCTTTATGACTTACAAACCTAAATTTTATAAAAGAACTCGCAACGCTAACGGGTTATAGCTCCCCCCCTTGAGGGCTTACACCCCTACAAATTTCTATAAACTCTTAAAAAATTCAGGCCGTAGCTCCCCCCTTGAGGGGGAGCGGGCTCCGAGGATTTAATGTTAGTTAAATCCTCGGAGACGTGGGGGGTCAAAAACTTAGAGCATCAACGGGCTTGATATTACCGTAAAAATTGCAAAAAAAATTCCAAAAAAGACGATTTTTTGATTTTGTTTTGAATCAATAATTTTTTCAATTTATTAAAGAAAAATCGGTGATTTTTTATGATAATTTTGTAAATTTTTGATGGATTTTTTTAGAAAAATTGAGTTATTTTTTTAGTTCAAAATTTAAATCAAGAAATTGCCATTTTTGAAAAATTTATTTTTTGGTTCTAGAGCATTGATTATATAAGCTTTTTTGACCCCCCACGACTCAAATGTCTTAACTGCCGTTAAGACATTTTCGTCTGCTCCCCTTCAAGGGGGGAGCTAGAGCCTGAATCTTTTTCGAGTTTTTGGAAATGTTCAAAGATGCAAGTTTACAAAGAGGGATTTAAAAGATTTATAGAATCATTTAAAATTTTTATAAAAGTAACCTGGTACCTTTTTCTTTTAAATAATTTATTGATTTTACTTTAACCCCCTCCCAAAATTTTCTTGCAGAAAATTTTACCCTCCCGCAAGGGTAGGGTGATGAGCCCGTAAGCTTTATGGAGAAAAAAAATTAAAGGAACCTGGTACCTTTTTCTTTAACGGTAGTTAAAACTTTTAGCCGTGGGGGGGTCAGAAAGTTTGAGATTAAAAACAATTAAAAAAAATTCCAAAAAAGACGATTTTTTGATTTTGTTTTGAATCAATAATTTTTTCAATTTATTAAAGAAAAATCGGTGATTTTTTAT
>CAMDCJ010000064.1 GCA_945890035.1 Rickettsia typhi | reverse complement strand
AGTTCGGCGATAAAAAATGTTAAAATTGTTATCAAAAAAATTAAGAAAAAAGGATTTTGAAATTGAAATCCCCAACCAAGAGAGCTTCCCGCAGACTGAATTGCGAAGGAGAAAAAGGCTAGAATTATGAAGCAACTTAAAATACCGATGATGGTTGAAAAAAAGCTAAAACGAACTTGTGAGATCGGAGCCCCAGAGTGTTTAAGAACAGAAATTAATTTGATGGAAATGACGGGCAAAACGCAAGGCATAATGTTTAAAATTAAGCCACCAAACATTGCCAACAAAATCATAAAATAAATTTTATTAGGATTTTTCTTCGCACCTTCAATATTTAAAGACATGTCAATTTCAGAAAAATCTTGCGAAGATTCAAGTTTTTTTTCAACAAGATTTTGTCCATAAAATTTTTCAATCTTATTAATGGAGGCCATGTCGATATCATTATTTACATCGAGGTTAAACTCTTGATTTACCGGGACGCAAACATCTTTGCACAATGCAAAAGAAAGTTTTAAATTTAGTTTTGTTGGTTGATTTTGATCAAGAGTTTCAATAAAAATTGGGAAAATTACTGAATTTTTATAATATTTATATTTAATTTCTTCACTACCAATTTTCTCAAGACCATCAACGGCTTGTGGATAAAAAATATTGTGATTTTTATAATTTTGTGAAGCGCTGAAATTAAATTCGGGAGGCATGCCCATTCCACTATCATCATTGCCGTAAATTTTCCAACCTTCTTGAAGCTTAAATTCAACTCCCGCGACCAATTTCTTGGCGCCATTTTGTTCGTAAACACTAGAAATTAGTGAAGTTTCTGCTCCACTTAATTCATGATTTTGTGAAAATGAGCTCGCGCCGAAGCTATTTTGTAAGGCCAGAGCGGACAATAATAAAGTTTTTAATAATATTTGCATTTTGGTTGTTGAAAATCTTGGTTTATTAAAGTAATTTATCTATAAATGTATAATTTATAATTTAAAATATAAAAATGAATCAGAAATTAAATTTTAAAAATAGTGATGTTTTGTATGTTAATAGCAAGAAAGTTTCTTGCGATGGCGGAAGCTCAAGCTCAAAACATCCATTGGTATATTTAAATATGGGAGAAAAAGATTTTGCTGTTTGCCCATATTGTAGCAAATATTTTTCTTTAAATAATTCTAAAAATTTATTAAATTTCTCAAATAAAACTAACAAAAATTAACATGAAAAATACTGCGATAATTGGTTTACAATGGGGCGATGAAGGCAAAGGCAAAATAGTTGATTTTTTATCAGATAATTTTGATGCGGTTGTTAGATTTCAGGGCGGGCATAATGCGGGACACACTATTAAAGTTGGCGATAAAACTTTTAAATTAAGTTTGTTGCCGTCGGGCATTATTCGTGGTAAAATTTCTATCATCGGAAGTGGCGTAGTTGTTGATCCAATTGCTTTATTTTCAGAAATCGAAAAAATTGAAAATGCGGGTATAAAAATCTCTCCAAAAAATTTGGCAATTGCCGATAATTGTTGCTTGATTTTATCGGTTCATCGTGAACTTGATCAACTTTTAGAATTGCAAAAAGGCGATAATAAAATCGGTACAACTGGTCGCGGAATTGGTCCAGCTTATGAAGATAAAGTAGGGCGTCGCGCGCTTAGAATATGTGATTTGCGAGATCAAGAAGTTTTAGAAAATCGTATCGAGAATTTATTATTTTATCATAATCTTTTGCGCCAAAGTTTGGGTGCAAAAAAAGTTGAATTAAATGACATTTTGCAAGAATTAAAACCAATTCAAAATAAAATTTTAGATTTTGCAAAATCATCTTATGAAATTGCTCAAAACTTTATAAAAAATCAATCCGTTATGTTCGAAGGAGCCCAAGGAGCGCTTCTCGATGTCACTTTTGGAACTTATCCATTTGTTACTTCAAGCAATACAATAGCTGGGCAAATCGCACTTGGATCTTGTCTCGGTATTGCCGAAATTCACAAGACCATTGGCATCTTAAAAGCATATACGACTAGAGTCGGATCGGGTCCATTTCCAACCGAATTAACTGACGAAATCGGTGAATTTATTAGAATTGAAGGCAATGAAATTGGAACTGTAACGGGTCGCAATCGAAGATGTGGCTGGTTCGATGCGGTTTTAGTTAAACAAGTAATTAACTTGTCATCAGTAAAAGAAGTTGCTTTAACAAAAATTGATGTACTAGATAAGCTTAGTAAAATTAAAATTTGTGTTGGCTACAAAATTAATGGAGTTGATTTTGATTATTTACCGCAATCAATAGAATTGTGGAATAAAATTGAGCCAATTTATATTGAAATGGAAGGTTGGAAACAATCAACTGTTGGAGTGAAATCTAAAGATAAAATGCCAAAATTAGCGCTCGATTATATTGCTAAAATAGAATCTTTGTGCGGAGTTAAGGTGTCGATTATATCAACTGGTCCTAAGCGCGACGAAACAATTATTGTAAATTAAAATATGGAAGATTCTAAACAAAAAGTAATTTTACAAATCATCCCATCCTTAGAAAGTGGAGGAGTCGAAAGGGGTACAATTGATATTGCTAAATCTCTAAAAAAGCAAGATTTTATACCGATGGTTGCTTCGAGTGGCGGAGTTTTAACATATGATTTAAGAGAAGCAAAAATTGAACATTTTGAGATTGATGTTAAAAGCAAAAATCCTCTAACTATTTTTCTAAATATTAAAAAAATTGAAAATATTATTAATGAGAAGAAGGTTGATTTAGTCCATGTTAGATCAAGGGCGCCAATGTGGAGCGCCTATTATGCATGTAAAAAAACCAACACAAAATTAGTGTCAACGGTGCATGGAACTTATTCTTTAAATTTTTTATCATGGCAAAATTTTCCACTTAAAAAAATTTATAATTCAATAATGTTTAGAGCGGATACCGTTATCGTTGTTTCTAATTACATCAAAAATTATTTATTAAGAAATTATAAAGGAACTTTTGCGAATTCAGTCGAGGTAATACAGCGCGGAGTTGAATTGCAATATTTCAATCAAGAAAAAGTTTCAAAAAATCGCGTGATTGATTTGATAAAAAAATGGAATTTACCTGAAGATAAAAAAACCATTTTAATGCCGGCGCGCTTTACTTCTTGGAAAGGTCATGAATTTTTAATTGACTCATTAACCAAGGTTAAAAATGATTTCTTTTGCGTAATGGTGGGCTCTGATCACGGTCATAAAAAATTTCGTAAAAAAATTGAACAAAAAATCGTGAGAGATAATTTGGCAAGTAAGGTTAGAATTGTTGATGCTTTTCGTGATATGCCCGCGGCCTATCGACTTTGTCACTTTGTTGTGGCGCCAAGTGTTCGCCCTGAAGCTTTTGGTCGAGTTGCTATCGAGGCGCAAGCTTCATCAAAAATTATTGTGGCAACAAAAATTGGCGGAGCATTAGAAACGATAATTGATGAAGAAACTGGATTTTTAGTTGAGCCATTTGATACCGAGGCGCTAGCTAAAGCAATCGATAAAATTCTTGAAATGTCAAAAGAAGAAATTAATAAATTTGGCCTAGCTGGACGCAAAAATGTTGAAGATAATTTTTCTAATGATTCGATGTGTCAAAAGACCATCGAAGTCTATAAGAGGTTGTTAATTAGCTAAATATTATAATTACTTTTTGATTTCCTAATAATTTCCAAGACTTCTTCGTGAAGCTTGGGGGTCGCCGAAGCAACTAATCTAACATTCGACTCAAGTTTTAATTCATTACCCTCCCAATCCGTAATTACTCCGCCAGCATTTTTAATAATTGGAATATGTGAAGCGAAATCATAAACTTTTAATTCGGGTTCGATGATTAAATCAACGAAACCTGAAGCTAAGCATCCGTAGGCGTAACAATCGCCACCATAAACTACTCCACCAATTTTTTGATATTTCGTTAAAGCACAAATTTCTTCAAAAATTTCTTTGTTAAAATCTTTGAAAAAAAACGGCGAACTTGAACTTAAAACGGCATTAGAAATTTTTTGACAATTACGAGTTTTAATTTTGACACCATTGAACCAAGAGCCTTCGCCTTCTATTCCAACCCATCTTTCAGAATTTATTGGTT
Source organism: Rickettsia typhi (assembly GCA_945890035.1). GTDB lineage: Bacteria > Pseudomonadota > Alphaproteobacteria > Rickettsiales > UBA1997 > CAILUF01. The sequence goes on along the minus strand of CAMDCJ010000064.1, from coordinate 4,307 downwards.
GATTTATGATTCCCAAAACTACTTTTCCTTGAAAAACTAACGAAATTAAATTTCCAAAAATCGGTCTTCCAACTATAAAGGAAGAGGTGCCGTCAATTGGATCAACAATCCACAAATATTCAGCATTTTCTTGATGATTGCCATATTCTTCGCCAATAATTCCATGAGTGGGGTAATTTTTAAAAATCGCTTCACGGATTTTTTCTTCAATTTCACGATCGGCTTTGGTGACAGGAGAGTCGTCATCTTTGGCGACTTCGCCATTTTCAATTCGATAATATTTTTTAGAAATTTCCGTGGCAATATCGGCGAGATAATTGGCAAAATTAATAATTTCTTGAGTAAGCATAAAATTTTTCGTGAAAGTTATTTTTATTTGTCTAAAACTAATAATATTACTGAAATTTTTTTTTACCAGTTGTTAAAAAATTCGTCGCCTAAGAGTGACATAATTTTGATTCAAAATAAATAAAATTATTAAATTATGAAAGAAAGAATTGCAATAATTTCTGGGTATCGTTCTGCCATGGACAAGGCGGGCGGAGTTTTTAAAAATCTGAGTGCGAGCGATCTTGGCGCCAGAGTTGCCAAAGAAGTTATTTTGCGTTCTAAAATTGATCCAAACATAATTGACGAAGCCATTATTGGCAATGTGGCGCAACCCGCCGATTCGGCAAATATTGCGCGAGTTATCGCTTTAAAAGCTGGAATTCCTGAAAGTTCATCAGCATTCACCGTGCATCGCAACTGCGCTTCGGGCATGGAAGCATTCACGACGGGAGCTTTAAAAATAAATAGCGGTTACGGCAAAGTAATGTTGGTCGGAGGTGTTGAATCGATGAGTAATATTCCGCTTTTTTACGGAAAAAAAATGACCGAAATTTTTGCACGACTTGCCAAAGCTAAAACTTTGTTAGAAAAATTTGAAGTTTTGAAAGAATTTCGCCCCAAACATTTAACGCCCGTAATCGGCTTGCTTCAAGGTTTGACTGACCCAATTTCGGGTTTAATTATGGGTTGTACCGCTGAAAATATCGCACGTGATTTGCATATTTCGCGTGAAGAACAAGATGAGTTTGCACTGCGATCACATCAACTCGCAGAGCAAGCCATGGCTAATGGAATTTTTAAAGAAGAAATAATTCCACTTTTTAATAATGATGAAAAAAATTCTAAAATTATCGAAGAAGATGAAGGTGTGCGTAAGGGGCAAAAAATTGAAGATTTACAAAAATTAAAGCCATATTTTGAAAAAGTTGCTGGTTCGGTAACGGTCGGCAACTCTTCGCAAATCACCGACGGCGCTTGTTTTGCTTTGATAACTTCTGAAAGTAATGCGCAAAAATTACAAGCCGAAAGTGGTTGCGAAATTTTGGGTTATCTTCGCGATTTTGAATATTCGGGGCTTGATCCTTCGCGAATGGGTCTCGGACCGGTTTTTGCTTCTAAAAAATTATTCGACAGAACGGGCTTAAAATTATCTGATTTTGATTTATTTGAAATCAACGAAGCCTTCGCATCCCAAGTAATTGGCTGTGTTAAAGCCTTCGAATCGACAGAATTTTGTCACAAATATTTTGGTTTAAATGAAGCGCTTGGCGAAATTAATTATGATATTTTGAATGTTAATGGCGGAGCGATTGCCCTAGGGCATCCAGTCGGCATGTCGGGTGCAAGAATTTTGATTCATGCTTTACGAGAATTAAAAAGACGCGGTAAAAATCGTGCTTTAGTTTCGATTTGTATCGGAGGCGGGCAGGGCGGTGCTTGCGTTGTCGAGGTTAATTAAAAAATATTTTTATTGATTAATAATTGTTTTCAACAAAAAATATCCACGCCACATAGTTTAAAAAAATACTAACAAAAAATAATATAAATTTATGAATATCGATAAAATTTCTATTGGCAAAGACGCGCCGAATCAAGTTAATGTTATCATCGAAGTGCCGATGAATGCTGACCCCGTAAAATACGAAATGGATAAAGAAAGTGGTGCAATTTTTGTTGATCGCTTTATCGCCACGCCAATGTATTATCCGTGCAATTACGGTTTTATTCCGCACACTTTGTCGGAAGATGGCGACCCGGCTGATGTTTTGGTAATTTCGGATTTTGCTATTGTGCCGGGAGCGGTTATCGCTGTAAAGCCCGTAGGTGTTTTAATTATGGAAGATGAAAAAGGTATGGATGAAAAAATTATCGCCGTTCCTGCCAAAAAACTTAATTCTTTATACGAAAAAATTGATGATATTTCTGAACTCCCAGAAGGTTTGGTCAATAAAATCAAACATTTTTTTGAGCATTACAAAGATTTAGAAAAAGGCAAATGGGTTAAAGTTAAAAGTTTCGAAGGCGCTAATAAAGCTCGCGAATTAATCGAAGAAGCGATTGTAAGAGCTAAGAAATAAATTTTGCCAATTTAAATCGTCGAATATTTTATTGCGAATTAATCACAATATTCGCAATATTTTTTATTTTTTCTTCAACAAAATTTCATACAACAAAATTAAAATTAATGAAATTGCAAACATCGGCATGATTATGGCGAAGAAAATTAACAAAATTTTAATAAAATTATTACTCGATTCTATCAAAAAATAATTTTGTTGATGTTGCATTTCTAAATTATTTTTAACTCTTTTGTACCACGCAAAATATCCCGAAATAATTACTAAAATTAAACCCAAACAGCCGAATAAATTAATGATTTGATTAGTTATCCCGAAATATTTTCCTTCATGCAAAGCGACGCCGATCGCAATCATTTTGGACCAAATACTAAAATCGCGCCAAAGGGCTTGCGAAAGCACTTCGCCACTATATTGATCAATGTGAATAAAGGCAGTATTTTGTGGAATTTTTTGACTATCATTAATGATTGAATAAACACCGTTTGTATCAATCGGCAATCTAATTTCGAAACCGTTAACAATATTTTTATTATTCTGCGCAATCTCGATAATTTGTTGAAGTGATAAAGATTTTTTGACGACATTTTTGGAGCTAGTTTCGCCCGCTAAATTTTGAGCGTGATCATTGATCCAGCCTTGTTCAATATCGTTGGATTTTAAAGTTTTACTGCCACCGAAATCACGCCCAATATGAGTTTCTGGTGTCGAAGTTTTATGCTCGATTGTTCGAATAATTTTACCAGCCAAAAACGACCAAGGCAATCCGGTAATTACCAAAAAAATAATGATAAGTGCAATCGAAGAGCCGAAGAAAGCGTGCCATTCTCGCCAAAAATTTCGCCCGAATAATGGCGAAGATCGCGGAATTAATATTTGAAATAAATTGTTGCGTGATTGCATTTTTTTTAATTGATACCATAAATATAAACCGCTTACTAAAAGTATAACTGACCAGGAGGCGAAAAGCTCCACCAAAGCTTTGCCTACTATGCCTAAAAATAATTTGCCGTGAAAATTACGAATTTTTGCCATGATTCTATCTTTGTAATCAATGCTGAAAGTAATCTCGGCGCTATAAGGATTAACGCCAATTAAAATATTTTTTTTATGTTCATCAAGAATGCGTACTAAGCTAGATTTATCAGCTTGAGGCGAGGGTGTGTAAGCGAGTTTTTTGGAATTTGGAAATAGTTGATCGACATTTTTCATGGCAATATCGGCACTTAAATAAGGCTGATTTTTTGCATCAACATTATAAAGATTATGATATAAAATATTATCAATTTGTGGTTGAAAAAGATATATTGAGCCAGTCAATGCGATTATGAGTATGAAGGGCGCACAAATAACTCCGATTAAAAAATGCCATCTTTTTATAATCGCGAAATAATTAATTTTTTGAACGAATTTTTGCATAAATATTTGTGAGGGTTTTAAAAAGCATCAACCATTGTAAGCTTTATGGCTTGAAAGCAAAGCGATTTTAATATTTGTGATTATTTTTAAAATATGACAAATTGCCTCAGTTTTTATTGAGCTGGTTAAATTTGCTGTCGCAAATTTAGGGAGAATAGGAGCGCTCGGAAGGCTCCATGCTCTAGCTCGGTCTAATCATCCTCCCCTTCGCGGGAGGGTAAAATTTTCTGCAAGAAAATTTTGGGAGGGGGTTGAAAGCAATATTAAAAAATCGTTTTTTTAAATTTTTTTTTGGAAGTTTTTATTATGGTTCTAGAAAAAAGTAACCTGTTACCTTTTTTGTTTCTTACCCCCTCCCAAAATTTTCTTGCAGAAAATTTTACCCTCCCGCAAGGACTTACACCCTTACAAATTTCTATAAACTCTAAAAAAATTCAGGCTGTAGCTCCCCCCTTGAGGGCTTAAACACCTACATTTTTA